>JAQGJO010000300.1 GCA_028290595.1 Hyphomicrobiales bacterium
CGTCTGCGCAAGCCGTTCCATATTGCGGCCGGACAGGCTCAACCTGGCGCCAGGCAATGCATAAGCCAGCGCCAGAGCCGCGCCGATGCCGGCGCCTGCTCCGGTGATGGCAATATGCGTCGGCGCCGACCGTTCAGACACCGAACCGCCTCCCGTCACAGATGAGACCGCGCAAAGGCGAGCGATACATTGAGGCCGCCGAAGGCAAAGGAATTGGACAGAGCGACATTGACGGCGCGTTTGCGCGCCTCGTTCGGCGTCGCATCGACATCGCAATCAGGATCGGCGGCGATGAAATTCACGGTCGGTGGAATCATACCGGTTTCGAGCGCTGCAAGGGTTGCGATAGCCTCGATCGCACCAGAGGCGCCCATGGCATGACCGATGATGGATTTGGTCGACGACACCGAGATCTTTTCCCGATTGCCGCCGAAGATTTCGTTGATGGCACTCGATTCAGCGCGATCGTTGGCGACGGTGCCGGTGCCATGGGCGTTGATATAGCCGATGGAATCCGGCTCAAGGCCGGCATCGACGACGGCCGCGCGCATGGCGCGCGCCATGCCGCTGCTGTCGGGGGCAATCAGATCACCGGCATCGCTCGACATGCCGCCACCGACGAGGCGCGCAATAACTTTGGCGCCGCGTGCCGCCGCGCGACCGGCGCGTTCCAGAACCAGAATACCGGCGCCTTCGCCGATGATGAGGCCCTTGCGACCGGTCGAAAACGGCCGGCAGGTCTCCGACGAGACGGCGCGCAAGACATCCCAGACCTTGAGATAGGATTCGTAGAAGCAGGAATCGGTGCCGCCGACCACGGCTACATCGATCAGCCCCGCACGAATGAGCATCATGCCGGTGATCATCGCATGGTTTGACGAGGCGCAGGCGCTGCTGACGCCGAACACCGGACCGCGCGCACCTAATTCCTTGGCGATACGGCTGGCGGGCGCACTTGCCATAGACATGGGAATGGTCAGCGGACGCGGCTTGCGGTTTTCCTTATAGAGCCGCCCATAGCCCTCCATGAGAATATCGCCGCCGCCATTGGCAGTGCCGACGATCACGGCGATCCGCTCCGGATTGGTGCCGGCTTCCAGCAGACTTCCCTCAAGCAGACCTGCCTCGGCGAGAGCGTTGCGCGCCGCAACGGCCGCGAACTGCGAAAACCGGTCGAGAACGCCGAGGGTCTTTTCGTCAAAATGCGCGGCAGGATCGAAATTGCGGATCGCGGCGCCCTTGGTGAACCTGATGTCGGTGGCGACATCGGAAATATCGCCGATCAGACATTGACCGGACAGAATGGTCTGCGTGAACTCTGGAACCGTTAGTCCTGCGCTGCTGACGACGCCCCTACCCGTAACCTCGACCCAATTTTCAGTCATGCGTCGGCTTTCTTGTCGGCGGGAATGAAGGCGATCAGCGCGTTGACGAAATCGCCCACGGTGGCGAATTTGGCGTCGGGGGCCATGTCGACGGTGGCGCCATATTCCTCCTCGACCTTGAAAATGACGTGGATCACGTCGATCGAATCGATTTTCACGCCGTCCAGCGGCGTATCCATCGTGAATTCGGCGGTCTTGTCCTGCATTTCCGAGCGAATGAAGCCCATCACGCTCTTGGTCAGTTCTTCGTGTGTGTTGGTCAAGACCAACCTCCTGATTACTTAAAGAAATTCCACTTCAAATGCGCTTCCGGCAACGGACGGACCCGTCACCGATCCGTCACGCACAGGCTAATTCTATAGCCTCTGCGAGCCCGAACTTCCAAGCGCCTATCGGCACCCCGAAACATCGACTATGGCGCGAAAATATGTCGTGAAAACGAGCAATTACAGGAACCGGCCGCCGTCGACGACGATGCGGACCCCGGTGGTCATGGACAGGTGGGTGACGCAGGCCATGATGGCCGCCGCGACATCCTCCGGCTCCGTGACCCGGCGCAGAGGACTGGCGGCCGCCATTTTCTCCAGGTCGGCCCTGCCCCGGCCGGCGACGAAATCCGTCGCCACCGCGCCGGGCGACACACACATCACCCGGATTTCCGGTCCCAGCACCCGCGCCAGCGACATGCTGATGGCCTCTAACCCCGCCTTCGAGGCGACGTAGGCGATGCTGCTGCCCGATCCGGTGAAGGCCGAGATCGACGATACGTTGACGATAACGGAATTGCCGCCCGCCTTCAGCAAAGGCGTCATGGCGCGGATGACGGTGAACGGTCCGCGCAGGTTCGACAGCAGGACGCTGTCGAACAGTTCATCGCTCAGCGTCTCCAGATCGCCGTGCGGCACCGGCCGGGTGAAGCCGCCGGAGTTGACGAGAATATCGGCCTTGCCGAATTTCGCCCGCACCATGTCGGCCAAGGCGCGCACGCTGGCGCCGTCCTCGTTGCGGATCTGCTGAATGCAATGCTCGTTACCGCCAAGCGACGCGCGCAGCGCCTCGGCGCGATCCTGACCACGGTTATAACCGATGACCACGGTTGCGCCCGCGGCCGCCAGTTCGCGCACTGCGGCCGCGCCAATGCCGCTGCTGCCGCCGGTGACGATGGCGATCTTGCCGGTGAGATCGCCGCGCGCTTTAGCTGTGTCCATTGTTCGATCCATATCGCCGGAGCCAGTCCCAGTCGGGCTATGGCCGCAGTATGCGTTGAAGTCGCTCAAGTACGAAACCGTGCAATGTAGTTGCTGACCGAAAAACTTATTTCAGTGCAAATTATCCTGCCTTGCGGATTGCGGCGGCTCCGCAAGTAGCCCGGCGTGAAAACGGTTGGCCCTCGACTAAGCCCAACCTTTCACGTCGGGCTTGTTTCTATTTCGCGCAATCAGCGCTTCATGCGCTTTCGCGCGCCCCCGGATCACTGGGGATTCCAACCCGTTACCCTGTAACCTTCCGGTCTCACACGGCTGATACACCTCGTGCCGGTTGCCACAGGATGCCGAGAGACGCGATGTTCGAGCCCAATTTCTATCCGATGTTCGACCGGCGCACGCTGCTCAAGGGCGCGCTCGGTGCAGGACTGCTGACATCGGGTCTGCCGATTGTCGCCTCGTCGCCCGTGCACGCCCAGTTCAAGCAAAACCCGTTCTCGCTCGGCGTCGCCTCCGGTGATCTGCGCCAGACGGTTTCGTTCTCTGGACCCGGCTGGCGCCGGAACCGCTGGAGGCGCGCGGCGGTATGTCCGTGCTTCCTGTCACGGTGACATGGGAAATCGCGACCGATCCGGAGCTGAAGCAGATCATCCGGACGGGCACGGACATTGCGCGGATCGAACTCGGCCATTCCATCCATGTCGAGGTGGAGGGCCTGGAGCCGGCGCGGGATTATTTCTACCGGTTTCGTGTCGGCGATGCGGAAAGCCGCATCGGCAGGGCGCGGACACTGCCGGCGCCGGGCGCCGAGGTCGCGCAGTTGCGCTTCGCTGCCGCGGGCTGTCAGGCATGGGAAGGCGGCTACTACGCGGCATGGCGCGGCATCGCCGATGAAAACCTCGACATGGTCTTCCA
>JAQGJO010000326.1 GCA_028290595.1 Hyphomicrobiales bacterium
AAGATTTCGATCAGGTCGCGCATCGCACCGTGGAGATGATCAAGCGGGCACGCCCGGATCTGTCGGACGGCGATATCTGGTGGCGCTATTCGCTGGGCCTTGGCGCCGTTCTGTCGGCGGTCTCGGATTGCAGCCGCAACAATCGACTCAAGCGGCTGTCTGAGGGGGCAGCCGATGCAGCCGATCGCGAACGGCTGATTGAAGAAAGCATCAGATTCTGGGTTCGGGGGTTCGAGGGCTGATCAAAGGGAGGGTGGCGCGTGGGCAAGTGGCAGTACACGAAGGGCTTGCATGATCTCGGCAATGGTAATCATGCCTATCTCCTGCCCGACGGCAGTTGGGGCTGGAGCAATGCCGGCCTGATCGTCGATGGCGAGCAGAACCTTCTCGTCGATACCCTGTTCGATCTTAGGATCACCCAGGAGATGCTTGATGTGATGCGCGATGCCGTTCCGGCGGCACGCAAGATCAAGACGCTGGTCAACACCCATGCAAATGGCGATCACACGTTCGGCAACCAGCTCATCACCGACGCGGAAATCATCACGACCAAGGAAACCGCGGAGGAAATGTTTGAACGCCAGCCGACCGTCACCGCCGGGCTGAAGAAAAACTACAAGCAATTGGGCGAGGGCGGGGCATTTCTCTATGAGGTCATGGGCCAGCATTTCGCCTGGGAAGATGTGCGCTACACCGCGCCAACAAGAACCTTCTCGGGCCAACTCGACCTCAAGATCGGCGACAAAGCGGTTCATCTCATCTATGCGGGACCGGCGCATACCAAAGGCGATACGTTGGTGTGGGTGCCTAAGGACAAGACATTGTTTGCCGGCGATCTGATGTTTGTCGGCGGGCATCCGGTGATCTGGGCGGGGCCGGTCGGCAATTGGATCAAGGCGTGCGATCTGATCCTCGGACTTGATGTGGATGTCATCGTGCCGGGCCATGGGCCGATTACCGACAAGAAGGGCGTCGCCCAGTTCAAGAGCTATCTCGAATATATTCACGCCGAGGCGCGCAAGCTCTATGACGCCGGCGTCGATCGTTATACCGCCGCCACCATGATCAAGATGGATCCCTATCTCGACTGGCTCGATTCGGAACGCATCGTCATCAATGTGGCCTCGCTCTATCGCGAGTTCGGCGCGAGCGAACAACTCGCCACGCTCGATCTCTGGACCGATATGTCGCGCTTTCACAAGGCCGGCCTTTGCAATTGCGCCCGTCAGCATAAGGGCTTCCAAGCCAGTTAAGTTTTGCGCCAGTTAAGTCTTAAACCAGTTAAGTTTTTGGCCAGCTAAACCTTGCGAGAGAAGATGAAGCTAGTCACGTTCGTAACGCCCTCACACGAACAGCACATCGGCGCGCTCGGCGCGGATATGGGCACGATTGTCGATTTCACTGCCAGCGATCCCTCACCCCATTTCCGCGACATGCTGGCGCTTATTGATGGCGGTGAGAAAGCGCTCGATGCAGCGCGTGGGCTGCGCGAAAACTCTCGTTCGGCGGTCGTGGCCGCCGCGGGGCAAAAGCTGCTGGCACCCGTGCCGGAGCCGCGGCAGATGCGCGACTGTCTGTGTTTCGAGAAACATTTGCGGCAGGCGCGCGCCTCGCGGATGCGCCGCGACGATCCGTCGTCCACCGTCACGCCGGCCGATATCAAGGTCGTCGACGTCTGGTACAAGCAGCCGATCTACTACAAATGCAATCGCTTCAGCGTGGTCGGCCCGGAGACGGAAGTCGAATGGCCGAGCTATTCGCAGCTTCTCGATTACGAGATGGAGTTCTGCATCTTCACCTCGAAGGCCGGCAAGAACATCGCACGCGAGAAGGCCAGAGACCACATCTTCGGCTATTCCATCTTCAATGATATCAGCGCGCGCGACGCGCAGGCCGAGGAAATGGCCGGGATGCTCGGGCCGGCCAAGGGCAAGGATTTCGACACCGGCAATATCATCGGTCCCTGGCTCGTGACCGCTGATGAAGTTCGTGATCCCTATAATCTCACCATGAGCGTGCGGGTGAACGGCCAGGAACGCTCGAGCGGCAACAGCGGCGAGATGCATCATAAGTTTGAAGATATCCTTGCCCATGTTTCTAAAGATGAGACAATTCGGGCGGGAGAATTCTTCGGATCGGGGACGGTGGGCGGCGGTTGCGGGCTGGAGATCGGGGGCTTCCTGCAGCCAGGCGACATCGTTGAATTGGAAGTGACAGGGCTCGGTGTCCTACGCAACCGCATTGGTGCGCCCCATTGATAAACTAATTTGGCTAAACTGATTTGCGATCAACCAATTTTGTGACTGTCGAAGCTACGCGAATACAGGGAGGGGAGACTATGTTCAAGCGTGTTGCATTTTTGATGGGAGTTGGCGGGTTTGCATTGGCGGGGCTTGTAGTAGCTCTTGCGAGCACTGCGGCTATGGCGCAGACCAAACTCAAACTGGGATATTCGGCATCGACAACATTCGCGAACGCTTATGTCGCGGCCGATCAAGGTATCTTTGCCAAACATGGCCTCGATGTCGAAATGATTCTTGTGCCGAATTCGTCAACGACGCCGGCGGCACTGGTTTCCGACAGTCTGCAGGTGGCGCCGCCAACCGCGCCGGTTACCTTGCAGGCAATCGAGAACGGTCTCGACCTGGTGATCCTCAGCAGTGGCGGTGTCACCGACAAAACCGCCAGTGAAGTTGGTGTTCTGGCGCGCGATGGTTCAGGCATCAAGGTCGCCAAGGATTTCGAAGGCAAGAAAGTCGCGACGCCTGGCCTCAACGGCTTTCTGCATGTGTTGTTTCGCGAATGGATGACCCGCAATGGCGCTGACTGGAAGAAGGTGACCTTCGTCGAATCGCCGTTCGCTCAGCTTGGCGATGTTCTGAAGGCCGGGCAGGTGGATGCGATCCTCACCGGCGATCCGTTCAAGACGCGCGCGCTTGAAGCCAAGCAGGGTTATCTCGTTGCCAGCTATGTGAGCGACATGGGCGATGGGATCGTGAGCGGATGGTATGTCGCCTCGCGCAAATGGGCGACGCAGAACAAGGAGACTGCAAAGGCATTCCAGGCCGCGATGCGCGAAGCAACGGAGCTCAGCAAGAAAGATCCCGTCATGCTGCGCAAGGCGATCGGGGCCTATATCAAATTGCCGGAAGCGGCCCTGGCGCAAATCCAATTGCCGAAACTCGAAGCAGACGTATCGGTGGCGCAGATCGATGACTGGTCTAAAATCGGCGTAGGCCAGGGGCTCATCAAGAAGCCGGCCGATGCGGCCCGGATCCTGTGGAAATGACCGTCGTTCAGGAAAAGTGCGTGCTGCGGGCCATGGATATTCCAAGCCCGCTCCTGTCGGTCGATAACGTCAGCTTTTCTGTGCCCGTGGCGCATGGAAAGCTGACGATCCTGCAGAACATTTCCCTGGACGTGCGGCAAGGCGAGTTTCTTTCCATCATCGGCGGCTCGGGCTGCGGCAAGACGACATTGCTGCGTCTCATCGGCGGCCTCAACCTGCCGAGTGAAGGCCGGATCGTGTTCGATGGTGTTGCCGTTGAACGCCCGTCGCGCAAGCGCGCCGTCGTGTTTCAGGACTACAGTAAGGCGCTGCTGCCCTGGCGGACGGTCACGGGCAATATTGAACTGGCATTGGACACGGACCCGACGCCCCGGGACAAGGCCACCAAGGCGAAGATTATCGAAAAGCTCCTGGCCCAGGTCGGTCTTACGGAGGCGGCGGACCGGTTTCCGCGGCAATTGTCGGGCGGCATGCAGCAGCGTCTGCAGATCGCGCGCTGCCTCGCCCTCGAGCCGAAAATGCTTTTGATGGATGAGCCGTTCGGCGCGCTCGATGCCATGACACGCCAGACCCTGCAGGACGAGATCGCCAAACTCGCCAAGGAAACCGGCATGACCGTGATCTTCATTACCCATGATATCGAGGAGGCGATCTACCTGGGCGATCGTGTCTGCGCCATGGAGAGCCGCCCTGGCCGTATCTCCGCCGTCCTCGACATCGATCTGAAACATCCGCGCGATCAACTGACCACGCGCGAGGATCAACACTTCTTGCGATATCGCCATGAATTGTTCCGCTATCTGCCCCAGAGACATTGAGGAGCCGTGATGCGCGCGCTTGTGCTGCCCGTCTCTCTCTTGCTGCTTTGGGAATTCATCGGACGTTTCGGCGGCGTTCAGTCCGACATGGCGTCTTATCCAAGCGCGGTAGCCGTGGCCGGGTTCACCGCGCTGATCGACGGCAGCATGCTCAAGGCGACGCAGCAGACGATTGTCACCGCCCTCATCGGGCTGTTGCTCGGCGGCGCAATCGGTATCGCTCTCGGGGCGTGGTTCTGCATGTCGGATGCGGCGAACCGGCTCGGGCGCGTCTCGGTTGAGGCGGTACGGCCAATCCCTTCGGTTGCGCTCATTCCGCTCGCCATGCTGGTGTTCGGTTATGGCTATGGCATGACGATCGCCGTCGTTGCCTTCGCCTGCGTCTGGCCCGCACTCATCATCACCCAGGCGGCGATCAAAGAAGTGCCGCGCGAATTGCTTGAAGTGGCGCGCGGTCTGGAACTGGGCTGGATGCGCCGCTTGTTCACGATCGTCCTGCCAGATGTGGTGCCCAACTTGTTCACCGCCCTGCGCCTCGCCGCCGGCGTTGCGCTGATCGTCGCGGTGACGGTCGAGATCACGGCCAATCCGCAAGGGCTGGGCTATGCGCTGATCGTCGCCCAGGAAACCCTGCATCCCGATCGGATGTTCGCCTATCTGATCTGGGTCGGCCTGCTGGGATGGCTGCTGAACTTCGGGCTGCTTTTCGCCCAGCGCCGGCTCTTTACGCGGTGGGATCTGGCATGAGTGCGCGTTCGCTCGTCCTCAACATCGGCAGCCTTGGCGTGCTGGCGCTCGTTCTCGGGCTTTGGCAACTGGTCTCCGCCACCGACATGATCTCGCGCGTGTTCCTGCCGCCGGTTGGCGATGCGCTGGGAGCGCTCCTGACCCAGATCGAGGATGGCTCGTTGGCGCAGGCAGTGCTGGGGACAACGGGCCGCATGCTGATCGGTTTTGTTTTTGCGGTCATCGTCGGCTGCGGCGTCGGCCTGCTGATCGGCCTGTCGCCGACAGCCCGCGCCTATATCGAGCCGAGCCTGGAATTTCTGCGGCCGCTGCCCGCCTCGGCGATCATTCCGGTGGCGATTCTCATGCTCGGCCTGACCAAGACGATGATCATCGTCGTGATCACCTTCGGTTCGCTATGGCCGATCCTGCTTGCCACCATCCAGGGCGTCAAATCGGTGGAGCCGCGCTTGCTGGAAATGGCGCGGACGATGGAATTGTCGTCGCGGGAGGTCATCGGCGCCATCGTTCTGCCAAGCGCGGTGCCCGACATTTTCGCCGGCGTCCGGCTGGGCATGACCGTTTCGCTGATCCTCGCCGTGGTCACCGAAATGATGTCGGCGGAAGTGGGCCTCGGCGCCAATATCCTGCATGCGGCGCGGTCGTTTAACAGTCCGGATTTGTTTGCCGGGGTGATCGCGCTCGGCGCCCTCGGCCTGGTGATCAATACGGTGATGGAAGCCGTGCAGCGCCATATGGTGCGATGGCAGAGTGATTGAGACCTTCAGACCGCTTTCGGCTTGCGTGCTGGTCGCGCCTTGTCGAGCCCCTGGCGGAGGCCGATGAGGACATTCAGGGCGGTTTCCAGGTCATCGCCCGACAGCGCCAGGCCAAGTTCGTTGACCCAGGCGATCTGCCGCGATTTCAACTTGCTGCGGGTTTCGACGCCTTTTTCGGTCAATTGCACGAGTTTTGCGCGTTGATGGTCGGGATTATCGACCAGGACCACAAAGCCGCGCTCCTCCAGCCAGTCGACAAGGCGCTGAACGCTTTGCCGGGCAAGCCCCATCTGACGGGCGAGCTGCGCCACCGATTTCAGCTTGTCGCCGGCGGTGCCCAGCACCTGCCAGCGGGCGCTGGTGAAGCCAAGGTCGCGACCAAGCTGGTCGCCATCGGCAATCAGCCTGGCGTTAACCAGGAAAATCATGCGGAAAAGATCGGTGACTGCTGCGCCATTGGGCGTATGGGACAGCTCGGGGGAAGCTTTTGACATTGCGGCGGATCATACGGATTCGCTCGCGCTCGTCGAGACTGAGTTTGACATTTTGCGGCGGTTAGGCTTATAGAAGCCGCGTTCCAGCGCGGCGAAGGCCGCGTTTTTCGTTGTGCGCTCATGCGTGATGACGGAAATGGAACATCCAGCAGTCGGTAGTCCTGCAAAGAAGCCGGTCACGGGAATCCCCCCGTAGAGCCGGAATTGAACACGGAGAAAACGATGTTCGCAGTGATCAAAACCGGTGGCAAACAGTATCGTGTTGCTGCCGATGAAGTGATTACAGTTATGTCTCTCGCCGGCGATGCCGGCGACAAGGTGACGTTCGGCGAAGTGCTTATGTTCGTCGACGGCGACACGACCAAGCTCGGCGCGCCCTTTCTGAGCGGCGCCACGGTTTCGGGCGAGATCGTCGAACAGGCGCGCGGCCCCAAGGTCATCGCGTTCAAGAAGCGCCGCCGCAAGAATTCGAAGCGCAAGCGCGGCCACCGTCAGGATCTGACGATGGTGAAGATCACCGGAATCGCGCTGAGCTAAGCGCAGACAGCGGTTCCATCGTCGCCGTGTTTCGGGTATAGAACTCGAAATATAGTCATTCTCCCGTGAGGCTGCGCCCGATGGCGTGGCGCGCCCGCGGAACACAGGTTCGGAGCAGTTCAATGGCTCATAAAAAGGCAGGCGGCTCATCCCGCAACGGCCGCGACTCAGACGGACGCCGCTTGGGCGTGAAGAAGTTCGGCGGCCAGGCTGTGGTCGGCGGCAATATCATTGTGCGCCAGCGCGGCACCAAGTGGCATCCCGGCCAGAATGTCGGCATGGGCACGGACCATACGCTGTTCGCGCTTTGTGAAGGCACGGTGCTTTTTAAAACCAAAGGCAATGGCCGAGCCTATATCAACGTAGTATCGGCGCAAAAAATGCAAGCCGCCGAATGAGGTGAGGTCAAGCGAAGGACCCCACCGGCTCCCAGACCCCGGTGGACGGTTCCTTCAGGAAGACCAAGCCTGAACATCCAGTCCAAGCCCGCAAGGGCCCAGCCGGGGAAATGGGAGACCATTTCCCCTTCGCTGTTCAGGGCGAGAACCGCCCCCGGACTGGAGAAAGACCATGTTCCCGGATTTGCTGCGCGACGATATTTTCCGTCTCGAGACGAAGCGCCTTTGGCTGCGCTGGCCGCGTATGGCCGACGCCGCAGCCATTGTACGCCTCGCCGGAGACAAAGACGTCGCGCAGATGACCGAGCGCCTGCCGCATCCCTATCCGCCGTCGGCGGCGGAGAAGTGGATTTTTGAAAGCCGTGTCGGCAATGCCCAGGGCAGCGCCGCGGTGCTGGCGCTGACGCTGAAAGCCAAGCCGGAAGAACTCATCGGCATGGTCGGTATTCACCAGACCCGGCCGGGCCGCGCGGTGCTCGGCTACTGGATCGGCAAGCCCTTCTGGAACCAGGGCCTGGCGCGGGAAGCCGCCGGCGAAATCGTCGATCTGGCCTTCCGTACTTCGGAAGTCGAGCGCATCGACGCCCAGGTGCGGGCCGACAATCCGGCGTCGCGGGCGGTGCTTGAAGACAGCGGGTTCCGGCTCGAAGGCGTCGGGCTGGTCGACATGCCGCTGCGCGGCGGCGCCTTCGCCTGCCAGCGCTTCCAGCTCGACAGGACCGGTTGGCTGGCGGCGCAGCAGGCGCGCGATGCGGCGCTGCATGGCGACTGTGTTCGTTCCGCCGGCTGAGAGCAGGCTGGAATTTGTTGAATCGCGCGGCCGGAGGTTCTAATCCTTCGGCCGCGCAGCTCTAGATTTTTGTTTTGACGCATTTTCTTTACGCGAACCGGCATCCACCCCCGGATCAAGTCCGGGGGCATGCTTCGCTCGAAAATGCTTTGTTTTGGATCTGACGATGAAATTTCTCGACCAGACGAAAATCTACGTACGCTCCGGCGACGGCGGCGCCGGATGCACCTCGTTCCGGCGCGAAAAATTCATTGAATTCGGTGGCCCGGATGGCGGCGACGGTGGCCGCGGCGGGGATGTCATCGCGATCTGTGTCGACGGGCTGAACACGCTCATCGACTATCGCTTCCATCAGCATTTCAAGGCCAAGATCGGCGTTCACGGCATGGGCAAGAACCGCACCGGCGCCAGGGGCGCGGATGCGGTGCTGAAACTGCCGGTCGGCACGCAGATTTTTGAAGAGGACAACGAGACGCTGATCGCCGATCTCACCGAAGTCGGCGAGACGGTCGTGATCTGCCATGGCGGCAATGGCGGCTTCGGCAATCTACATTTCGCCACCTCGACCAACCGGTCGCCACGCCGCCACAATCCGGGCCTTGAAGGCGAAGAACGCACCATCTGGCTGCGCCTGAAGCTGATCGCCGACGCCGGCCTGGTCGGCCTGCCGAATGCTGGAAAATCGACCTTTCTGGCGACGGTGACAGCGGCGAAGCCGAAAATTGCCGATTATCCATTCACGACGCTTTATCCGGGCCTCGGCGTGGTGCGCAGCGACGACCGAGAATTCGTCCTCGCCGACATCCCCGGCCTGATTGAAGGCGCGCACGAAGGCCACGGCCTCGGCGATCGTTTTCTCGGCCATGTGGAGCGCTGCCGCGTGTTGCTGCATCTGGTCGACGCCGGCTGCGAACATGCAGGCACGGCCTATAAGATCGTGCGTGGCGAGCTCGAGGCCTACGGCCACGACCTGGCTGAAAAGACCGAGATCGTCGCTTTGTCGAAAGCCGACACGGTGGATGCCGCGACCCTGAAACAGCAGATGGAACGGCTGAAGCGGGCGATCAAATCCGCTGGTCCAGCGGTGGCCGAGGGCGAAAAGCCGCGCGCGCCGGTGGTACTCTCGGCTGCGACCCGGCTTGGCGTCACCGACGTTCTGCGCGCGCTGATGGCCAATATCGCAGTCGCGAAAAAGATTGAAGACGGCCCGGTGGAGCAGGACGAGACCTGGCAGCCGCTGGAGGGGTGATTTCGGGGCGGCTAATCGGTGATTGCCGAATCCACGAACGCACCCGGATCGATACAGAATTCGCGCATCACCTTGAAGTGGTCGGTGTCCTCAACGCGAATGGTCTCAAGCCCGTATTTTGACAAGTGCAGCAGGCGTGCGCCGGGATAGGCCATCAGCATCGGCGCATGGGTGGCCATGATGACCTGGCAGACCTTTGAGTCGTCCATGCGCTTCAGCAGTTTGAGAAACTCGATCTGACGCGACGGCGACAAGGCCGATTCCGGTTCGTCGAAAATGAAGATGCCCTGCCGCTGGCAGCGCTCCTCGAAGAACCGCAAGAATCCTTCGCCGTGCGAATGCGACAGAAAGTCGGGTGGCGGCGGTCCGCTGAAATCGTCACGCGCAGCTTCATCAAGATATCTTGCGACCGTGAAGAAGCTCTCGGCCCGGAAAAACCATCCCTTGGTGATTTTCGGCAACCAGCTCGCGCGCAATGCTTTTGCAAGCTCTCCGCCCATGGCCTCCATCGCCTTGGAATGATCGACCGGCATGTAGCCCTTGCCGCCGCCGGCCTCGTCATATCCCGCGAGCACTGCAATGCCCTCAAGCAGGGTGGATTTGCCGGCGCCGTTTTCGCCGACGATCACGGTGATGGCGCGGTCGAAACTGAGCTCGAAGTCGTTCTGCAGAAACGGCAGGCAGAAGGGATAGGCCGCATGATCGGTAACACGCGATGGTTCAAGCCAGATCCGTCTCAGATAAGGCGCGGGTAAGCCTCTGGGGCGAGAGCGTTTTGCGGCCACTCATTTCACCCCGGTTCCGTGACACCGCTGACACTTCACCACCTTGTCGCCCTTCTTCAGCAAGCCTTTGCCTTCGCAGTTTTTGCACGGCTGCTTCTTCTTGACCTTGGGGCCTTTCATGTCGGCCATGAATGTATCTCCTTATTGAACTGCGCAGGCGTCAGCGGCACTTTGTTTCCTCGACATAGCAGGCTTCTCGTGCTAGCATTTTATCATGAAAGCTAGCAGCCAGAAGCAGCTCAATATTCGCAGCGAGAAGGCCTATGAGGCCGCCCAGCGCCTGTCCAAGCGCCTTGGCGTCTCTGCAACCCGGGTCATCGAGGACGCGCTGCTCGAATATGAGGCCCGTAAAATCGTCCCCAGCACGCGGGTGACGGCTGAGGAGGCGCGCACGTTCCGCGAGACGGTACTGCGCATGGCGCGAGAGGGCCGCGCGGCGCGAAAAGATAACCGTCCGCTTGATGACCGTGATTTATACGGAGACGACGGTCTGCCGATATGATCGCAGTGGATGCGTCGGCGATCCTCGCCATCATTCGGGTGGAGGACGAGGCGGAACGCTTCTCCAGACTCCTGAGCGACTACGACTGGATGATTGGCGCCCCCTCTGTGCTTGAGTGCCGGATGGTCGTTCATAGAAGTGGTGACGACGCGGATCGCCGCACCCTGGACTTTATTCTTGCATATAGGGCAAGTCAGATCGTCGATTTCGGCACGAGCCATTTGGCCGCAGCCGAGTTGGCCTTCGAGCGTTTCGGCAGAGGACGCCATCCGGCCAAACTCAACTTTGGCGACTGCATGTCTTATGCAATCGCCCGTGTCGCGGACGTGCCGCTGCTTTATAAGGGCAACGATTTTGTGCTGACCGACATCCTGCCCGTGACCTTGCCCTTGCCGTGAACCCGTAATGACCCTGCTCCCCAGCCTCTCCTCCTTCCGCCGTGTCGTCGTCAAGGTCGGCTCGTCTCTGCTCGTCGATCAGGCGCAGGGCGCGGTCAAGCGCGACTGGCTGGAGGCGCTCGCCGACGATCTGGCCGATCTCCATAGTGCCGGCAAGGATGTGCTGGTTGTCTCGTCCGGTTCCATTGCGCTCGGGCGCACGGTGCTGAGGCTGCCGCGCGGCGCCTTGCGGCTGGAGGACAGCCAGGCTGCGGCTGCCGTCGGCCAGATCGCGCTGGCGCGGATCTGGGCCGAGGTGCTGTCGGCACGCGGCATGACCGCCGGGCAAATCCTGGTGACGCTCTACGATACCGAAGAGCGCCGCCGCTATCTCAACGCGCGCGAGACCATCGGCCGTTTGCTCGACATGCGCGCCGTGCCGGTCATCAACGAGAACGATACGGTGGCGACGACCGAGATTCGCTATGGCGACAATGATCGGCTCGCGGCCCGCGTGGCCACCATGACGAGCGCCGATCTGCTCGTGCTGCTGTCCGACATCGACGGGCTCTACACGGCGCCGCCGCATCTCGACCCCAAGGCCACACTCATTCCCGTCGTATCGCGGGTGACGGCGGAGATCGAGGCGATGGCCGGTGGCGCCGCGTCGGAATTTTCGCGCGGCGGCATGTTCACCAAGATCGAAGCGGCGAAGATCGCCACGACGGCGGGCACGCATATGGTGATCGCCGACGGAAGGATCGATCATCCGATCGCGCGCGTCGCTGCCGGCGGCCTCTGCACATGGTTTTTGACGCCGTCGAACCCGTTCACCTCGCGCAAGCGATGGATAGCCGGTTCGCTTGAGGCGCGCGGCACCGTGCATGTGGATGCCGGCGCGGCGCGCGCGCTCAAGGCCGGCAAGAGCCTGCTGCCGGCGGGCGTGACGCGCATCGAAGGCGCGTTCGCGCGCGGCGACTGCGTCGTCATCCGCGATCAGAACGGCGCCGAACTGGGGCGCGGGCTCATTGCTTACGATGCAGCGGAAGCCGGCCAGCTCGTCGGCCGCAATTCACGCGAGATCGAAAGCGTGCTCGGCGTGCCGGGCCGCGCCGAGATGATCCATCGCGACGATATGGCGCTGGCGGGAGAGTAACTGGAGGGCGACGATGGCTGACGCCTTTTCATCGACCTGGCGGGCCGAGTCGCAACGCCTCGATCTCGGCTCCTGCATCATCGAAGTGGTGACGACGAAATCGCTCAGCAAGCACCGTTTCTCCTAGGAAGGCGAGCGCGCCATGATCGCCATCGGCCTGGCCGGCGAACGCGCCGGCGGCGAGACGCGTACGCGTTCCCTGTCTTCGTCGCATCGCGCACTCGAAGGCTATGTCATGGCCTTGCCGGCAGGCGAACGCCTCGAGGGCTGGAGCGAGCCTGCGACGCGCTGCTCCTGGCTCATCCTCTATCTCAGTTCCGATTACACTCTTGCCGACGGACTCGCGCTGAACAGTCTGCTCAACCGGCCTTACATCCGGACCAATGCGTTTGAATTCGTTCTGCTGGCGCGCCGGGCGCAAATCCTCATGGCGCGTCGTGCGCCCAATCTCGCCGCCTATCTGCAAAGCCTGGTGTCGCTCATCTTGTTAGGGGAGGACGATGATGCGGCTGCGCCGCCTGATCCGGTCGATGGACCACTTGGCAAGCGCCGCATCAGCAGAATCAGAAAGCATATCGAGACGCATGCTCCCGGCTCCGTCTCGGTCGCCGATCTCGCTGACGTGGTCGCCATGTCGACTGACGGCTTCATCCGCCTGTTCCGACGGACCTATGGCGTCACGCCGCATCAGCATTTGCTGAGCAAACGGCTGGATGCTGCGGGCGGTCTGCTGCGTCAGACGGATCATGCCCTGACGCACATCGCCATGGAAACCGGATTTGCCAGCTCCAGTCACTTTTCCGCGGCGTTCCGCAACGA
>JAQGJO010000333.1 GCA_028290595.1 Hyphomicrobiales bacterium
GGGGTTTTGGGGCCCGGCGTGCGCCGGGACGACGGGCGTCACCCCGGAATAAACGCCGTGCCGTTCTCGTCCGCAATCACGCGCACCGGCGCGCCGTACAGCGCTTGCAGCCGTTCCTGCGTCAGCATCTGCCGGACCGGCCCTTCGCCGAGGCGTTCGCCGGCGCGTCGGTGCGCTCGCGCGATCCGATCCTGGTGCTGGGCGGCGGATCCCGTTTGAGCGGGCTTCCCGACCTTCGTTTACCCTGCATTGGACTGCACGAATTCCAGATTGAATGTGTTCTCACGTTGAATGGCCCCGTGCCTGAGTTGCGCCGATGCTGTGGCGTGGCCTAGGTTGAATTTTCCCTTTTTATTGGATTGGCCAAGGGTTGGGCGACTTCCTCGAGATTGTCGGACTTTCGATCAGCGTCAGCCTGGCCGCGACAGCCATAGCGGCAGCCGTCAGCTTGCCGGTCGGGACCGCGCTTGCAATTGTTCCGTTTCGTGGACGCCGGCTTGTCGTCGTTTTGATCAATGCTTTTTTCGGCTTGCCGCCGGTTGTTGTCGGCCTCATCCTCTATCTCGCGCTCTCGCGGTCGGGGCCGCTTGGCTCTCTTTCACTGCTGTTCACGCCGACCGCCATGGTGATCGCGCAAACGGTCCTCGCAATCCCAATCATTACGGCGCTCGTGCATCGCGGCAGCGAGAGGGCCTGGGCGCGCTACGGCGACGAACTGATCACGGACGGTGCGACACGATTGCAGGCCATTCCGCAAATTCTGATGATCATTCGCGCGGACCTTGTGACAGCCGTGCTGGCGGGCTTTGGCCGCACCGTTTCGGAAGTCGGCGCGGTGATCCTCGTCGGCGGCAACATTCGCGGCTTGACGAGAACGATGACCACGACCATTGCACTTCAAACCAGCCAGGGTGACTTGTCGCTGGCTCTAGCTCTTGGCGCTGTATTGGTCGGGATCAGCATTTCGATCAGCGCGACGGTCTTCGCACTGGCAGGACGCGCGCGAACGGCGGGGAGTGACGAAGTATGATCAACTTTCGAAATATTCTGGCGGTGGTCGCGACCGTCGCCGCGATAAATCCGGGTTCTGCGGCGGAGCAATCCATCGTTTTGGCCTCGACAACCTCGGTCGAAGCGTCCGGCCTGTTGGCGAACATTCTTCCGCAGTTCACCGCCAGGACCGGCATCACGGTCAATGTCGTGGCGCAGGGCACCGGCAAGGCTTTGGACACCGCGAGGCGGGGCGATGCCGATCTCCTGCTGGTTCACGATCCGGAGGCCGAACAGCAGTTCATGAATGAAGGCCACGGCTCGACGCGCCGGCAGATCGCATGGAATGACTTTATCATCATCGGGCCAGCCGCCGATCCGGCTCGCGTGAAGGGCGGCAGCGACAGTGTCGCGGCCTTGAAGGCGATCGGTGCATCGCAAGCGCCGTTCGTGTCGCGTGGCGACAAGAGCGGCACCAACGCAGCCGAGCTTCGGCTTTGGAAAATCGCCGGGCAAGTGCCGGATGCCCTCAACAAGGAAAAATGGTATCGCGACATCGGCGGCGGGATGGGGCAGGCCCTCAATGCGGCGAGCGCGATGGAGGCGTACACGCTGTCCGACCGTGGCACGTGGCTGAGCTTCAATAACAAGGGGCCGCTGGTCATTGCCATTGAGGGCGATCCCCGCCTGATCAACCGATACGACGTAATCGAACTAGATCCGCAGAAGCATGGCAACACAAAGCTGGCCGCCGCCAAGGTGTTTGCAGACTGGCTGGTTTCGTCCGAGGGGCAGCAAGCGATCGGCGCGTATCAGGTGAAAGGCGAGAAATTGTTCAACCCGTCGGCCGGTTCGCCGAAATAGTCTACCTTCAAATATGGTGCCGCTGGGCGCGTGACCTGGGGCTCGCGTCGAGCTGTTTTTTTCCGGATAAGGATGTGATGACAAACGGTACCGACTCTGTTGGACTGGTGCGGCGGACTGACCAACGTTCAGCGCCTCACGACTCGCTTCTAGGAAAAAGTGCCGCAAGATCCTGTCCTCGCTCCGGTGTTCGCCGGCATGGATCCGCATCACGCTGAACACGTCGCGGCGTTCGTCGCGGTAGTTTTCGGAAATGAAACGCCGTACACCGCATCGGGCGGGTCGCATGCCGGCATGATCGGCAGGCATCTCGGGCGTCATCTGACCGAAGTTCAGCGCAAGCGATGGATTTCGTTGATGCTCGATACCGCCGATGAAATTGGGTTGCCTGACGATCCCGAATTTCGAGCGGCCTTCGTCAGCTACCTGGAATGGGGAACGCGCTTGGCAGTTCTCAATTCGCAAGGTGGTGCCATCGCCTGCCAAGGAACTACCGATGCCGGTGTGGGGATGGGTCCTCCCGGCGGTCCCTATACGCCCTAGCGTGCGGCTCCAACCAAAAATTGACATTCATGCCAGCGACCTCTTGCTACTTTGCATGGGGTTGTTTTCGATATTTAAGTTGCGGGCGCACTAGCCTCGCAGTTCAAACGAGATCGCCCATTTTTGCCTATCGAGCCGCCCGCCGTGGCGCTATATTCCCGGCAGGGTCGAACAGTTGCGAAGCCGAACATGAGCCAGCCCGGACTTGCCTACCTCTTCTCCTACGGGACATTGCAGAACGAGGCCGTGCAGTTGTCGTCGTTCGGTCGCCGCCTTGATGGCGCGCCGGACGCCATGCCGGGCTATCGGCAATCCCTGGTCGAGATCACCGATCCCGCCGTGCTGGCGACGAGTGGTGCGCGTTTCCACCCCATCGTGGAGCCGAGTTCCAATCCCGCCGATGAGGTCGTCGGCACGGTCTTCCAGGTCACGCCGACCGAGCTTGCCGCTGCCGACGCCTACGAGGTCTCGGACTATGCCCGGGTGTCGGTGCGCCTGAAATCCGGCATCGAGGCCTGGGTCTATGTCCGCGCACCGGCGGCCGCGGCCTCGTCCTAGGCGGCTCGCCGCTTTACCGTTTTAACCAATCGGCCCAAAATCCCATCAATTCGCCGCAAATTTCGCAGCTTTTGCCATCCGGGCCACGTTCGCCCTATACTTTGTGCATAGCAAAAGCAGGAATTGGGCATGGATCGCATTCGCATCGTTGGCGGCAACAAGCTCAATGGCACGATTGCCATCTCGGGCGCGAAGAACGCGGCCCTTCCCCTGATGATCGCCGGCCTGTTGTCGGAGGAAACGCTCATTCTCGACAACGTGCCGCGGCTGGCCGACGTCGTGAATTTGCAGCGCATTCTCGGCAACCACGGCGTCGATATCATGTCCGCGGGCAAGCGGCCCGGCGATCG
>JAQGJO010000350.1 GCA_028290595.1 Hyphomicrobiales bacterium
GCGGCATGCCGAACAAGAGAAACAAGGCGCTCGCATACATCGGATGGCGCACGATGGCGTAAGGGCCCGTGTCGATCACCTGCTGGCCTTCCTGGATCTTCACCACCGGCGCCGCAAAAGCGTTCTCCCGAAACGTCCACCAGGTACCGACGCTATTGATCACGATAGCCACGACACCAAGCGCCTGAACCCAGACCGGCACTGCCGTAAAACCCGTGCGCGCCGCATCCCAACTCATGAACGCGATCCAGGCGAAGAAGCCGACCACGAACAGCGACAGCCACACGCGGTCCCACGGCTTCTGATCGCGCTGCAGCGGTGAGCTCATGCGCTCGCGCAGCAGGCTCGGACTGTGCTTCGACAGCCAGAGAATCGTCACCAGGCCGCTCACCACGAACAGGCCGATCAGCACCCAGCCGGCCGGATAGGCCACAGTACCCGCCGGCCACAGGATGAGGGCGGCCATGAAGACCATCCATGCGACAAGCTGGAACAGGTAAAACAGCATGGAATAATCCTCGGATCGACGGCCCCGTTCACCTGTCGTTATTCGTGGAGAGCACTGATTGCTTGGCGAGCCAGCCCACATAGGTGAGATAGAAGCCGGCCAGGACGAGGGCGCCGAAGAAGATGCGCACCAGCGACATCGCGCCCATCGAGGCAGCGGCGCCGCGTTCGATCAGTTGCGGCGCGGCCATGAGCACCAGGCCGCGCAGCGCCAGGAACCAGCCGAACAGCGAGATCAGCACCGCCGCCGCACTCGACCAATATAGGTGCAGGGCGATGATCAGCAGTCCGCAAAACAGCAGCAGGGCTCCGGCAAACCATGGAAACAGAGGGTTTGCAAAGAAGCCGGCCGCCAGGGCGCCCATGTCCGGCAGGCGCACCGCGATGATGCCGGGAGCGATGACGAGCCATGGCCCGAGGACGCGCGCAAAGGCGCGGGTCCGGGCAGTGGATTCTGGCGTCGGAGCAGACATGGGACTTTCTCCCTACTGCGCTTCGTGTAATCTAGCCTATATATCGTATATTCGAGATGTACCGAATATGTCAAATAAGAACTTGAACGTAACTGAAAACCGCTTCATCGAAAACGCCGCCCGGCTGCTGGTGCCGTGGGGCGTGCCGCAGACGGCGGCGCGTCTCTATGGCTATCTTCTGCTCAGGGCCGAGCCAGTCAGCCTCGACCGCATCACCAGCGACCTGGAAATCAGCAAGAGCAGCGCCAGCGTCGCCGCGCGGCTGCTGGAGCAATACATGCTCGCGCGCCGCCACGGCGAGCGCGGCAGCAAGCGGGCTCTGTACGGCGTGTCAGACAATTACGAGGGCATGCTCACCGAACAAAATCGCTTGCTCGACGCGCTCGCCGCACTTTTCCGAACCGGCGCAACCGGCGCCGCGTCGGAAACGACCCGCGACCGCCTCGAAGAAATGGCCGAATTCTATTTGACGATCCGCCAGGCGATGGAAACCGCGCTGCAGAGCTGGCGCGCAAAGCGCGCACCGCGCCCATGACCGCGCTCGCACGGTTCGCCAGAAGTTTTGGCATGACCGATGAGGCATGGCAGCATCACGCCAATCCCTGGAGCGTCTACACGCGCCTTGCCGCGATCCCGGCCGGCATCCTGGCGATCTGGAGCCGCACATGGCTTGGCTGGTGGGCGCTCATTCCGGTGGCGCTCGTCATTGTCTGGCTGTGTCTCAACCCTGCGGTGACCGAGCCGCGCAACTGGGGCTCGAAAAGGCATTTACGGCGAGAGGCTGTGGCTGAATGAGCCGGCGAGTGTTTCGCCAGCGTGTCGCTCCGTGTTGCGCTGGCTGATCGTTCCAGGCGTCGCCGGCATCCTGCTGCTGATCTGGGGTCTCGTACAACTCGAGCTTTGGCCGACTATCTTCGGCGCCACACTCGTCACACTCGCCCAACTCTGGCGCATCGATCGGCTCGGCCTCGTCTACGAAGAAAGCAAGCGCGCCAATGCCGAATGCCCGCCGCCGGAGCCGGCGGCGGGCTAGAACATTGCCTGCGGCAACGCTCAGGCGCTGATCACATAGACGATCCTGCGGGTGCGGGGATCGACGACGACGATTTCGTCGCGCACTTTCACCACCTTGTAGCTGCGCCACGCAGGCACGATGCGCACGATCGCCGGCGGCACATCGACGAAGGTGACGCTGGCCGGCAGGACCGTTCCGACCGAGACGGATTCAACGTTCACCTTGGCTGCCGGCACATTGACGGAGTGGATCGATTGCGTGATCTGCGTGCGCTGCTCATTGGTGACGTTCACGGAAGTATTCGACGTCGATGCGTTGTTCTGCGTCGCGTTCGAACCGCCCGCAGCGCCCGGTTGGCCGGATGTGCCCGCTTGTCCTGACCTGTTGGACCTCGCGTCCGGCGGGTTTGCCTGTCCCGATCTGTTCGATCCGGTGTTCGGCTCAGCCGCGCCGGAGCGGCCACTCGCGCCGCCAGGCGGGGAAGACGTCTCCGAAGACCGGCTGTTCGTGCCAGTCGACGTGCCGTCTTGGCCTTGCATTTGCCCGCCACCTCTCATGGAATCCGAGTTTTGCGCGCCTCCGGTGGCCCGCCCGCCGGACGTGCCTGATCCAGAAGCGCCGGATGCATTGGGGCTCGTCGGACTAGAGCCGGACATGCCGGAATTGCCTGCGCCGGATCTCTCCGATCCGGACATGCCAGATCCCGATGCGCCTGAACTGCTACCGGAGCCGCTACCCGCGCCCTGCGCAAAAGCTGCTGCCGACAGACAGAGTGCCGCCGCAGCGACAGTCGAAAGGTAGAAATACCGCATACGCTAACCTCCTCGATTGAACCCTTCGCCCGCGCGCTCTCAATTCAGACGCGGATGATTTGTTCCCTCAAACGAGGCCATCGCCAGACCCTGCCGGCCGCACGAACCGCCCAGCTCCAGGCGGCAACATTTTGCCGCTATTGCTTCGCGGTCACTGCTTCTCGATTTTGGCCATCTCGATCAAATCAGCCCAGGTTTTTATCTCTTCGAGAAAGAAGCTGTTAGCTTGCGCCGGCGGCATGCTGAGCGCATCCGCACCGTTGTTGGCAAGAAACGCGTTGGTATCTTCTTCGGCCAGCACATCGGCGAACCAGGCATTGATGGTCTGCACGATCGCATCAGGCGTGTTCGCCGGCACCAGCGCCGCCCACCAGCCGGCCAGATCCACCCTGATGCCCTGTTCGCCGAATGTCGGCAGATCGCCGGTCGCACGCGTCCGGTTCGATGTGGAAATGGCGAGGATGCGCAACTTGCCGGCCTTCTGCTGCGCCAGGGCCATGACCGGATCGAGGATGGCGAAATCGACTGCGCCGCTCGCCATGTCGTTCAATGAATCCGTTGCGCCCTTATAGGCCACTTCGACTGTCTGCAGGCCAGCCGCCGTCTTGTAGGATTCCGCGATCACCTTGGAGAACGGCGACGAATAGGCATAGCTCGCATGGTTGCCTTTGCGGCGCAGCGCCTCGGTCAACTCCGGCAGGGATTTATGCGGCGAAGTCGCATCGACGGCGAGAAGAAACGGCATCTTGTTGATCGTCGCTGCAACCTTGATGTCCTTGCCCACATCGACCGGCGGGTTCTTCAAAAGATTGGCGTTGATCGCCACCGCGTTGCCGCCGGCGAGCAGAATCGTATAGCCGTCGGGCCGCGCTTTCGCAGTCTGCGTCAAGGCCAGCATGCCGCCGAAGCCGGGCTTGTTTTCGACGATGATGGTGTTGCCCGTCTTCTTGCCGATCTTATCGGCGAAATAGCGCACCAGAATGTCGGCGCCGCTGCCGGCCGGAAAGCCGCAGATGAAATGAATCTCTTTGACCGGATAATCATCCTTGGCGAAGACGGCCGTTGCAGCGCCGACGATCAACGACGTCGATAGTGCGAAGCCGAACAATGTCTTGAACATGCGGTTCCCTCCCTGCATTTCTTAAGCGCTGTAACCGCCATCAACCGGAATTTCCGCACCGGTGATGTAGGAGTGCGACTCCGCTGCGAGAAACAGCACCAGTCGCGCCACTTCATCCGGATTGCCGATACGCCCGAGCGGCACCTTGCCGATGAAGGCTTCCCGACCCTCGCGCGCGCTTACCATCGCCGTATCGATCAGCCCCGGCAGAACAGCGTTGACGCGGATATTGAAAGGCGCGAGCTCCCGCGCGGCCGAGCGCGTCATCCCGCGCACGGCCCATTTCGACGTGGAATAGGCGAACAGCCCGACCGTGCCTTTGGCGCCGGCCCCTGAGGCGATGTTGATGATCGTACCCGACCGGGCTTCCATCATCGGCGGCGCCACCGCGCGCATGCCGAGGAAAACCGAGCGCGCATTCACATTCATGTGCAGATCGTAAAGCGCACCGTCCGTCTCCAGCAGCGATGCGGGCCTGTAGACGCCGGCATTGTTGACGAGGATGTCGATCCTGCCCCAGCGCTCGAGACACACGCCGACGATGCGCTGCCAATCGTCGTCGCGCGTCACATCATGTTTGAGACAGACGAAGCGAGTATCTGTGTCGTTATCGGCGAATGTCGAGACGAGATCGTCGCTGAGATCGGTCGCAACGACCGTGGCGCCGGCAGCGGCGAAAGCGGCCGCTTCCGCGCGGCCCTGGCCGCCGGCCGCGCCGGTGATAATCGCTACCCTGCCCTCCAGAGCCCGCACGCGTATCCTCCCGCGGGATCGTTGCGTCCCGAGAACGCAAGTCTTCCCGAGGCGCGCATAGCCGTCCAAGTCTGTTTTGATGCGCGATTGATGCC
>JAQGJO010000413.1 GCA_028290595.1 Hyphomicrobiales bacterium
CCATAGGAATGCGGAAAACGTCGACTCTGGTCGTGGCTGTCATTTCACTGTTCCGGCACTGCTCTTCCTCTAGGCAGCTCGACGATAGGTGCATGGAATATCGGCGCCTAGACCAAAATATCGCGCGGACCGCTGCCGTTTCTCGCGCGCTAAAACTCAAGGTGCCGTAGTTAAATCGGCCATTGCGCCGCGCAAGGTTTCGAGAAACGCCGCGGCGGCAATCGGCAGGACTCTTTCGCGCCGGACCGCCAGCATGAGTTCAGCGCTCTTGAGGGCATCGTCAACCAGCGATATTGCAACCATATGGGCGGAGCTCGCGTCCTTGCAGCCGATCGCAAACTGAAAGCAGATGGCTTGCCCAAGCTGCGCATAGGCTTTCATGGCGGCCACGGAATTTGAAATCAGCGCGGGCTGTAACTGAACCGAAGCTGTTGCGAGCGTTGCTTCGATCAGCACGCGGCCGGCCAGAGATCTATCCGCCAGAGCGATCGGATAGCCGGCGCAATCGCGCAGCCGCAGGCGTTTGCGTGAGGCAAGCGGGTGGTCCTGGGCGACAAGGGCACAAAACGCCTGCGGTGTTTTGGCGATAACCGTTATATCGCGATGATCGACAGCATTGTGGGTGATCAGCAGGTCGGCCGAATCGTTCAGGAGCTCGGCGGCAAGTGAATCCGGTGCCCCGACGGTGAGGGTGAATTCCACGCCCGGATGGAGCTTCTGAAACTGCGCGATGATGCGCGGCAGGAAATCGCCGGCGGCGGATTCAACGGTGGCCAGCCTGACCCTTCCACGGATCAGGCCGCGCAGTGACTCGATCTGCTCCCCGACCGTTTCAAGACCGGAAATGGCGTCACGGACGTAGTTGGCGAATAGTTCGCCGGCTGCCGTCAATCGAACGCCGCGCGGCAGCCGTTCCAGCAAAACGACGCCGACCTCCTCTTCCAGGAGGAGGATCTGCCTGTTGAGAGCCGATGAGGCGATGCGCAGCGTATCGGCCGCCTTGCGCATGGATCCGTAGCGCGCGACGGCATCGAAATAGAGAAAGATGCGCGGGGGGCGGATCGAGCTTTGCCGTTTAGGAGATTGCTTCTTACGCTTTGACGTATCGGGAGGCGAGGTGCGGTTCATGGACAGATGGCTCGTGCAAGGCCGCTTGGGCCTTGCACAAAGCTATCGGTGGGACAAAGCCAGGTCCAGTCCGATCGAAATTACCGGGGCTTCATGTCGGGAGCTATAGCCGACATCGGGTCTAGCTTGTCAGGCGAGAGGTTTGCCGCCTTGGATACCCAGGCCCAGGTCGCCTTGACCAGGCGGGCGTCGAACTTGCCGACTCCATCCTTTGCGGTCACTTCATTGACCATTAAAGGGACAGACGCGGCGGCCTGCGCACGCAGGACGTCGATGTCTGCCTCGGGCACAGAGGCCTTGACGGCGTCGGCGCCGCCGTTGGGATCCTTGCCGACCATTTCGATCGCGGCCTGCATGACCTTGACGAAGCGCTTTACCGCATCAGGCTTCTCTTTAAGGAACTTGCTGGAAACGACGATGGATTGGGAATATCCCTCAAAACCATAATCGGACCAGGGGATCACTTTTGCTTCTTTGCCGGATGTCTTCAGCATGCGTGCAGCCACGGCGGCAGCCGGCGTCCAGTTGATCATGGCGTCGATCTGACCGGTGGCGAGCATGGCGGTGAGCGCGCTGGCGTCGACCTTGATGAGCTTGAAACTGTCGGGGCTCACATCGTTCGCCGCAAGAACCACCGGCCATGCAACGTTGGAGGATGTAAAGGGGGAGGTGCCGATGGTGCGGCCCTTGACGTCTTTCAGCGTGTTGATGCCGGAGGAAGTGGTCGTGATCAGCGCATCCGGTTGCTTGCTGTAGTAGGGCATCACTGCCAGGACGGATGTGTGGCCATTTGCATGACGCGAGAGAAGCGCGTCGAAAGCGACCTCTCCCATTTCATAGACGTCGGTTCCGACCTTGGACAGAACGTCTTCGGAGCCGCGTCCCGATGCTATCGTGACCTCCAGGCCTTCCGCTGCAAACAAACCCTTCTGCAGCGCCAGATAAGCCGGCGCCTTGTCGCCGCCCGGCAACCATCCGAGCTGATATGTCAGACGATCCGCGGCGATCGATGAACCGGAGAATAGCAGGCCGGCCATCATCGCAACAGACGTGAAAAGTTTTGCTGGCACCGCGGATTCCTTCTCGAATGAATTTATCGATGAAGGAAACCTAGGCTCCATCCGATCAAGACGACCAGACGGAAATTTATGCCACGCCGCTGCCAATTCTCGCGCGCTCCGCCAGGGAGCGGCGAAGAGGTAAAGTGCCCTGTCATTCCCGACGCGTGCAGCGCGAGCGGGAAACCAGGTCTTGCGACGCGTCGCTGCTGAGTGCTGGAATACGGTTGCGGCCGGCGACGCGCTGAATCATCAGGTCTGGATCCCCGCTCGCGCTGCGCGCGTCGGGGATGACAGTCGTGGCGACGAGCCGCAGACGCTGCGGGCGTCGATCAGCTCAGCGGCGGAACCGTTGACGGCGGATGGCGATGATGAGTGGCTTGCTCATAAGCATAAGCGATTTCGAGCAGCATTGCGTCAGTCCACGGCCGGCCGACGATCTGCAGGCCTGAGGGCAGGTCTTCATAGGTATAGCCCATGGGCACCACGGCCGCGGGCCAGTGCAGGCCTGAGGCGATCCAGGTCGTCACGCCGGTCGGCGTCGTATTGCGGTCTCCGTTCAGTTTCGGCGGAAAGCTGGCCACCGGCAGAATGAAGGCATCGATGCCCGCGTCCTGCATGGCTTGGTCGTAGGCGTCGCGCATGCGTATTTCTTCGGCTTCGAGCTTATGAACGGCTGAATCTTCCCGCGGCGGCGGCGCCACGGCGGTGGCAACCAGGCCGACCTCATGCAGAGGATGGAATTTTTGCGAAGCGACGACTTCGCTCAGCGTTTTTGGAAATTCCGGTCCCGTCTTGGCAAGGTAGGTCTCGATTGCGGCGCGGACCTCGCTGATCGGGTGCGGGCGCGGTGGAAAAGAGTCGAATTCCGGCACGACGAAGGGATCGATGATCGTGGCGCCGGCGGCACGCAAGTCGTCGGCTGCGCGATCGACGAGTGCGGTCACCTGCGGGTCCGATGCCTGCGGAGGAAATGCCTGGCGCAACACGCCGATGCGTTTGCCTCGCGCGCCATCGAGCTTCAAGGAGGTGGTGAACGTTGCAGGAATATTGCCTTTTGCCCCGGCGGTCGCCGGATCGGCGGGATCGACGCCGGCGATGACGTCGAGCAGGGCAACGAGATCGGTGACGGTGCGCGCCATCGGTCCTGCCGTGTCGCGCGCATCATAGAGGCCGACCATGCCCGCGCGGGAGACGAGCGCCCAGCTTGGGCGAAGGCCGGCCAACGCGTTGTTGGATGAGGGATTGCGAATCGAGCCGAACGTGTCGGAGCCGAGCCCGACGACGCCGAAATTCGCAGCGAGGCCGCCGCCTGTGCCGCCCGAGGAGCCGCCGGTGGCGTGGGCTGTGTTGTAGGGATTGCGCGCAAAGGACGGCAGCACCGAATTGATATTGTCGAGGCCGCCGCGCGCCCATTCCGACATGGTGGTTTTCGCCAGGATGATGGCGCCAGCCTCGCGCAGTTTGGCAATCACCGTCGCGTCTTTGGACGGTATCCATCCCAGCAGGGTGGCTGAGCCGCCGGTGGTCTGCAGGCCGGCGACATCGTAATTGTCTTTCACAAGGACGGGAATTCCGTGCAGGGGACCGCTGAGCTTGCCGCTCTCTGCCAGGGCCTGATCAAGCGCCTGTGCATCGTCGAGGGCTTTAGGATTGGTGACGACGATCGTCCACAGGGCCGGCCCACGCCGGTCATAGGCTTCGATGCGATCGAGAAATGCCTGCGTAACAGCCTTTGCCGTCGTTTCTCCG
>JAQGJO010000426.1 GCA_028290595.1 Hyphomicrobiales bacterium
TGGCCAGGGGATGTCCTGGCGCAACCACCGCGCCGAAGGGAACATCGATGGCGAACAATGTTCTGAGCTTGGGGTTCTGCTGCAGATTGAGCCCCAGCCCCAGATCGACATCGCCGGACAGGACCGCGTTGGGAATGCCGTCGGCGAACAGGCCCTGCAGCGAGACGCGGATATAGGGATGCTCGTTTGTATAATCGTAGAGGATCTTGGCGATGGGGCCTGCCGCGAAACCAAGCGTGGTGGCGATAGTGATATGGCCCTGCTTGGTGCCCTTCAAAGCATCGAGCCGCCCTCTCGCACGGTCATAGCTCTTTAGCGTTTCTCGAACGTGCTCGATCAGCACTTCGCCGGTCGCGGTCAGCCGAAGCCGCCGCGGCATGCGCTCGAAGATGTTTTCACCAAGCTCCTGCTCAAGCGCGATGATCTGCCGGTTGATGGCGGTCGAGGCGACATTCAGATTGGCCGCCGCCTTGCGTATGGAACCGCATCTGGCAACCTCGTCGAGGTATGACAGCATGCGCGCATGTAACATCGTCGAGACCCCTCACCGCTACATCAATCCAGAACTGGGCAGCAGGAGTGTTCAAGCAAGGCGTAGGCCAACGCCTAAAAATTGGGAATTCCAGCGGAGAGACTGCCGACTTAAACGGCGGAACAGCTAAAATCTTAGGCGTTCTTGCCTCGAAATGCCGTAATTTCGACCTCGACCTTGAACTCCGGCCGCGTAAAGCCCGACACGATGACGAGGGTCGAGGCGAAATCGCTCCCCGCGACATAGCGATCCCGCACTTTGCCATAGACGGCAAAATAGGCCCGATCGGTAACGAAGGCATTGAAGCGTACGACGTCTTCGAAACTCATATGTGCGGCTTCGAGAATCGCTTTCAGGTTCTCAAAGCAGAGAATGCACTGGGCTTCGACATCGTCGGGGATGGTTCCGTCCAGTTCGGCCCCGAGTTGGCCGGACGAGACCAGCCAGTCGCCGAACGCAACCCCGTGGCTGTAACGGGCCAGGGGTTGACTGATCGTCGTCGGGTTCACGCCGGCTTTCTTCATCTCGATTTCCTTCGCTACAAAACATGAAGAAGCGAATATCGAGCCAGCCGGCCTGTTTCAATTCCCCGCCTGCGCCGAGGTGGTTGCTTCCAGCACTGGCAGGATCAGTTGCGACGGATTCTGTGCGTCGTGCAGGATCGTGTCCTTGCCGTTCTGCTGCGGATTATAGGGATGCGAGAAGATCGCGTCCGTTACGGCGGAATCGCCGTTGGCGAGTTCGAGGCGGATGCGGCTGCCCTTCTTGAACAGATAGGCTGTCGGCATGACCGCGATCTCGAACTTGTAGGTTTTGCCGGGCTCGATCGGCTGCGGGTTGACGTTGGTATAGTAAGGCGCGTTTTCCAGCGATTGCGCCGGATCGATCGCGCGGTGCGAGGCCATGAGCCAGCCCTTGGTGACGATGCGCGCTCGCGGCTGGATTTTCTTGGCTCGCTCGTCGTCACTCTGCGCCGACTGATCGGTCAGTTTGACGAAGAACGCCGTGTCGGGCTGGGTCGATGATGCATAGAGAACCAGCTTGATCGGCCCGGCTACTTCCATGTCGCGATCGAGCGGCGGCGTGACGAATGTCAGCACGCGGCGCGCCGGATCTGGCCGGCCATCGGGGCCAGGGCCGACGACGCCGATGCGCCAGCCGGCATCCGGATAGGCATAGACGGTCTTGTCGCCGGCGCTTGCCGGCTTGTCGGAAGACAGTTGCCCATCGTTCAGCGAGGTCACGCTGCCGCTGGGACCGGACTTCAAATAATAGCTCTGGTAGGAAACGCCCTTGGGCGGCCAGGCGTCGGCCGTCTGGATGCGATTGCCGTTGACGACGACGTAGCGCACGGCGGGTTCGTTCTGATACGCTGTTTGTTCGCCCTTCAGGCACCAGTCGTAGAACGGCAGCAGATATTTCTCATGGAACGCGATGCTAGCATATTCGGCAACAGCTTCGGCCACATCGGCACCACCGAGCACGAGCAGCTTCTTCGGACCGCTGACTCTCTGGAAGCCGATGATATTGCCGTTGAGATGCAAGTCGACCTTGCCCCAGACGCCGATCGAGAACACAGGGATTTTGACCTTGTGTAGGTTGTCGACGGCGGCACGTTCGCGCCAGAACGCGTCATAAGTCGGGTGACGGCGCATCGCGAGGGAATAGTCCCACGGCAGTTCACGCGGCTGGCCGACCTGCGGGCGCAGGTTGATGTTGCGGACGGTCGTGTTGTACCAGTAATCCGGATAGGCGCCCAGGATGCCGCCGGTGTAGGCGGACTGGCGATAGGTATCGATGTTGCCGTCATAAGGCGCGATGCAGGCGAGATGCGGCGGCGCCTGGATGGCGGCGAACCATTGCGAGCGCGCATAATAGGATTGGCCGATACCGCCGACCTTGCCGGTCGCCCACGGCTGCTTGGCGATCCATTCAACCACTTCATAGAGATCGCGCTGTTCGCGCGCACTTTGATATTGATACTCGCCGCCGGAACGGCCGGTGCCGCGCACGTCCATGTGCACATAGGCGTAGCCATGCTCGTTGTACCAGGCGATCGGGCCGAGTTCCTGGATGGGATAGATGGCGACGGCCGGCAGGCCGTCATTGTCGAACCGATAAGGAGACGCGGCCAACAGAGCCGGCGCGCGGCTCACGTTCTTCGGCAGATAGATCGCCGCGGCGATATTGACGCCGTCGCTCATCCTGATGTTGACGATTTTTGCGGCAACCCGCTCGTCAGCCTGCGCGGGCAAGACTTGTGCAGGCATGACGATGATGGCAGACAGTGCGAACAAGAGGCCTTGCAGAAGACCTTGCAAAAAGACGGAGCCCCGCTGGCAAGCGCGCATCGTATTCCTCCCTAAATCATCGTCCGGCTCTAACCTTGGGCCTCAGTCTGGCACAATTGCCCGTGTGCGCAAGCGCACCTGACCCGAAATCGGTGATCTGTTAGAGTCCTTCCAGACAACAGATCTTTCTGAATGCCGAGATTTCCCATGACCAATATTTCCGTAAAATGCCTTCTCTCCGCTCTCGTCTTTGTCGCAGCGTCAACGGCCTGGAGCGCCACGCCGGAAGAAAGCTATCTCGCCTCGCGCGACCGCCATATCCAGGCCCTGAAGAAGACTGAGAAGTCGAACTCGGAAGATGCGCAAACAAAGGCTTATGAGAGCGCCATCGCAGACCTGGAAAAGCAGATGCAGGCCATCATCGGGCCATTCCAGATGAAGGGCGTGCCGGAGAAGGGCAAGCTCAGTCTTGAGGCACTTTCGGACGGCGACGAAGGCTACGGCCTGCTGGACGGCATGGTCTTCTCGAACGAATCTACCGGAACAGGCGCTCTTGTCACAACGCCGGACTTGTTCAAGCGCTGGCTCGTCGCGCATCGCACTTGGTGGAAGAATAAGAATATTCCGCAGAAGGCGGACGATGCCGTGAAGACCGACACCTTCTATACGCAGGCGATCAGCGCCGGCGCGGAGGTGCTGCGCTACGCAGACCTGCCCGTCGTCAAGCCGGAGAATGCGACATCCGTCTACGCGACGCTGACCGCGAGCACACAGGATACCGTTCCGCTCGTGCCCGACGAGATGTACATCACGGTCCAGCAGGACAAGCGCGTCATCATCATCAAGGCCAACGTCGAATCAAAAAACAATTCCATTCCCGTCTGCGAGACGATTTTGAAGGACTTTGAAAAGGCCCGCGACGCTGGAGCTGCCGCCCGCGAAAAATCAGGCAAAAAGCAGACCGAGAAGGAGTTTGACGCCGAAAACAAAGCGGAAGAAGCAAGCTCTCTCAAGTTCCGGCAGTGTTATGCCAGCAAGGCACCGGACGAGGCGTTCTTCAAGCCGGTGCTGGCGCAGGCGCAGGCGCTGCTCGACAGCCTGCCGGCGAAGTAGAGGATTGCCATGACCTTCAGATCCGTCGCCGGCGCGCTCTCGCTCTTCATCGCTTTTGCCTCAGCCTCGCTCGCACAGACCGCGCCGGCGAATGATCCGCCGCAATATATGGACGAGGATTTCGCGCGCGATGTCCAGAAAGCCGTCAGCACGGGCGATGCGGCCTGGCTGGCCGATCACGCGCGCTATCCCATGAAGGCGTTCGGCAAGAAGCAGACAATGGTGATCAAGAACAGGAAGGCGTTCATCGCCAGCGCTTCCAAGATTCTGGGACCGAAGCTGAAGGCCGCCGTTCTTGCGCAGGACCTCGAAAATCTATTCAGGAACTATCAAGGTGTCATGATCGGACAGATCCAGAATATCTGGTTCTATAACATCAGCGAAGGCGGCGAGAAGAACGACTTCAAGATCATCACGATCAACTACGACAACTAAGCCTGCGCTCCCTCTGAATCCTTCTCCCGTTTACGGGAGAAGGAAGTCGCGCTTCTACGCTCCGCCTTGCGGGCGGTTCTTGCGTTCCGCTTTTGACGGATGTTTCGGCTTTCCGCCCTTTGGCGGCCCGCTTCTTGGCTGATCGCCTCTTGATTGTTTTGGCCCGTGATCGTTTCTCACGTGCTCATTTCTTGGCGGCCTGCTCCTGGGCGGCTCAGCCGGGCCATCATCAGGGCCACCGATCCGCTCAACGTGGACGTTCTCGCCGCCGGGGCGCTGCATGTTGGCCATGAATTGTGAGGCCACTTCCGCCACGACCTGGAATTTCGTCTCGTTGTCGAAGATGCGGATGACGCCGATGTCCTGTTTGGTGACCTTGCCCTTGCGGCAGAGCATCGGCAGCAGCCATTTCGGATCGGCGTTCTTGGTGCGGCCGATGTCGAGACGGAACCAGGCGCCGCCGGAGAAACCATCCCGGGTCGCCTTGAAGCTCTTGCCCGGTACTTTCTTGCCTTCGAAGCCGCCGTCAGAGCCTTTGCCCTCGAAGCTTTTGCCTTCGTAACTCCTGCTGCGCGGTTCGCGCCGCTCAGGCTCGTTGCCGGGATCGGCGACATCTTCAACGGAGGGAAGACGCGACCGATAGAGCCGCAACAGCGCGGCGCCAAGCTGTTCGGGCGTACGCTCGGCAAACAACTTGCGGCTCATCTCGATATCGTCTTCGCTCGGCGGCTCTGCCAGCAGCGGATCCTGCAGCAGGCGTTCCTGATCGAGCTTACGGATTTCGTCGATGGTCGGCGGGCCGCTCCAGGCAGCGCTGACTTTTGCATCGCGCAGCAATTGCTCGGCGCGGCGGCGGCGTGAAATGGGAATCAGCAGCGCGCTGACGCCCTTGCGCCCGGCGCGGCCGGTGCGGCCACTGCGGTGCTGCAGGGTCTCGGCGTCATGAGGCAGTTCAGCATGCACGACGAGGCCCAGATTGGGCAGGTCGATGCCACGCGCCGCAACGTCGGTGGCGACGCAGACGCGCGCGCGGCCGTCGCGCAAGGCCTGCATGGATTGATTGCGCTCGTGCTGGCTCAACTCGCCCGACAGCAGCACGGTCGAGAACCCACGCTCAAGCAGGGTTGCGTGCAGGTGGCGGACGGATTCGCGCGTGTTGCAGAAGACGATCGCCGTCTGCGCCTCGACGACGCGCAGCAGATTGACGACCGCGTGTTCGATCTCTTTCGGCGCGACACGGATGGCGCGATATTCGATATCGACATGGCCGCGCGCGCCGCCGGCGACTTCGATCCGCAGCGCGTCGCGCTGAAAGCGCTTGGCGAGCGTTGCGATGCCCTTGGGGATCGTGGCCGAGAACAGCAGGGTACGCCGCTCGCCGGGC
>JAQGJO010000461.1 GCA_028290595.1 Hyphomicrobiales bacterium
GGTCATGTCTTCGCGACCGAGACCGACACCGAAGTGGTGGCGCATCTGGTCACCGATGAAATGGACAAGGGCAAGTCGCCGCGCGAGGCCGTCGCCAGTGCTTTGCCGCGCCTGCGTGGCGCCTTCGCGCTGGGCTTCGTCTTCAACGGTGAGAACGACCTTCTGATCGGCGCCCGCCAAGGTGCGCCGCTGGCGGTGGGCTATGGCGACGGCGAGATGTTTTTAGGCTCAGACGCCCTGGCGCTGGCGCCCTTCACCGACACCATCACCTATCTCGAAGACGGCGACTGGGCCGTGCTGACCCGCGACAACGTCGAATTCTACAACGCCAAAGGCACGCCCGTGCAACGGGCGAAGCAGAAGAGCCAGGCCTCGGCGTTTCTCATCGACAAGGGCAACCACCGCCATTTCATGGCCAAGGAAATTCATGAACAGCCGGAGGTCGTCGGCCGCACGCTCGCCCATTATCTCGATATGTCGGCCGGACAGGTCCGCCTGCCGTTCGAGCTGCCGTTCGATCCGGCGGAGCTGACGCGCATCACCATCACCGCCTGCGGCACCGCCTATTACGCCGGCCTGACGGCGAAATACTGGCTTGAGAAATTCGCCCGCGTGCCCGTCGAGATCGATGTCGCCTCGGAATTCCGCTATCGCGAAGCGCCCTTGCCGAAGGGCGGTCTGATGATCGTCGTCTCGCAATCGGGCGAGACCGCCGACACGCTGGCCTCGCTGCGCTACGCCAAGGAACAGGGCCAGCATATTCTCTCCGTCGTCAACGTGCCGACCTCGACCATCGCGCGTGAAAGCGATGTCGCGGCACTGACGCTTGCGGGACCGGAAATCGGCGTCGCCTCGACCAAGGCCTTCACCTGCCAGCTTGCGGTTCTCGCCTGCCTGGCGCTGGCGTTCGGCCGCGCGCGGGGTGTACTTCCCGAGGCCGAGGAACAGCGTCTGGTGTCCGATCTCATCAATGTTCCAGGCCTGATGGCCGAGGCGATCAAGCGCGAGACCCGCATCGAACAACTGGCCGGTTCGCTGGCGAAGGCCACCGACGTGCTCTATCTCGGGCGCGGCACCAGCTTCCCGCTGGCGCTGGAAGGCGCGCTGAAGCTGAAGGAAATTTCCTACATCCACGCCGAGGGCTATGCCGCCGGCGAGTTGAAGCACGGGCCGATCGCCCTCATCGACGAGAGCATGCCGGTCATCGTCATCGCGCCGCACGATGCGGTTTACGAAAAGACCGTGTCGAACATGCAGGAAGTGTCGGCGCGCGGCGGCCGCATCATCCTCGTCGCCGATCAGAGATCGGCAGACGACGCCTCGATCGCCTTCGAGGCCGTTGTCGCCATGACGCCCATGCCGAGCGAATTTGCGCCGATTGTTTACGCGGTTCCCGTGCAGTTGATCGCCTATCACACGGCCGTCTTCATGGGCAAAGACGTCGATCAGCCGCGCAATCTGGCGAAGAGCGTGACGGTGGAGTAGCGTTCGAGATTGTCATTCCCGTCGTCCGCGTAGCGGGCGAGCGGGAATCCAGAAGTTAAGGGCCGTCACGTTGCCCCTGGATGCCCGCTCTGCGCTTCGCTTGGCGGGAATGACACCAAGATTGAAGCAAACAACCTAGCTTCTGTTAGATTACTTAAACGTCGGCACAACGTGCTTGCTGAACAGCTTGATGGAGTTCGACACCATGTCGGACGGCATCGCACCGATCTCGTGATTGGTGCAGAAAATATCAAAGCCGATCAGTTTCTTCGCCGCTTCGAGTTTCTCGATCACAGTCTGCGGACTGCCGACGATGGCCAGCCCGTTGTCGAGATTGTACTCGTAGCTTTCGCGCGCCAGTCGCATGGTTTCACCGCGTGCCTTATCGTCCGGCCGTTCGCTGTCGCGGCCCATGCCGCGCGCATGATTGCCCCAGCCGATGCGCGTCTTCTCGATCGGACCGCCGCCGACGGGAACCGCGCCGCCTTCGCGCGCCACCAGGAATTGCTTCGCCTCTTCATGCGCCTTGGCGTCGGTCTCGGCCACATGCACCTGCCGCATGAGGAAGATGCGCGGCATCGGGCCGGGATGGTTACATTCGCGCCAGACTTTGCGATAGTACTCGAACTTGCGCGCGATCACCGCATCCGTGTCGAGGTTCTGCGCCACGTGATAATTGTTCTTCGCCGCGAATTCGAGCGCCGGGTCGCTGTGTACGGCAGCCCAGATCGGCGGGTAGGGCTTCTGGAACGGCTTGGGCTGCGGCAAGGCTTCGTCGAAGGTGAAATATTTTCCCTTGAACGTCACCTCGTCCTGCGTCCAGGCCATTTTCACGATGTCGAGTACTTCGCCGGCCATCGCGGCGCGCTGATAGAAATCGACGCCCCAGCGGATGAATTCATGCTCGTGCACGCCGATGCCGGTGCCGAATTCCACGCGGCCGCGTGACAGTTGATCGAGCATGGCGACATCCTGCGCCAGCCGGATCGGATGATAGAACGGCAATTGCCACATCATCGCGCCGATGCGGATGTTCTTGGTCGCGCGTGCAACGGCGGTCAGAAACACGTTCGGCGAGGTGATGCGGCCGAGCGGCGAGTTCTGGTGCTCGATGACGAAATAGGAATGCCAGCCCGCCTCATCGAGATCCTGCGCCAGCCTGATGTGCCGATCATAGACGTCGGCCATGTTCTCGTCGCGGCGCGAATAGCCGCCGACCGCGTCCCAAAGCGCAAAGTCGATCTTCGTCATTCCGTCGTCTCCATCCCGTGAACGGACATTGCAGCGTTGTGCGCCATCTGTCCTTATTTGTATGAGGTATTTTCGGCCGATGAGGGCATCTTTGCAAGTGCCCTCATCCGCAGTGTGTCTACTTCTTCTTCCGGTAAACCAGCAGGCTCTCGTAGAGCCCGACCTTCTCCACCGGCTTGTCCTTTTCCCATCCGGCGATCACGCCTTGCGCTTTGTCGAAGGCATAGGAGCCCGTATAGAAAAGGATGTAGCCGCCGGGCTTGGTTTTATCGGTCAGCATGTCGGTCACCTGGCGGTCGGTGAGCGCGCCATATTCGTCGTTCTTCTCGGTGCGGAATTCGCACAGATGAAACAAGGTGACGACCTCGAACTCCGGCAACAGCCGCGCATCGAGCTGATAGATGTCGCCGAAAAAAGTCTTGTAGGTTTTTTCCACGTCCGGCCGCTCGCTGGCGAGCTGCACGAACGTCTCATATTCCTGCGGTGAGGCGGTGATGCCCATGACCGCATTGTTGCTGCCATTCTCGGCGGTGCGGATGCCGACGATATGGTGTCCGCCGGTGCCGAAATGGAAGATCGCGGCGTTCTTGATGTTGGTTTTTTCCAGCCAATCGCAGAAGTGCACGTCGCAGGGGCACTCATCGACCCGCAAATCCCAATAGGCGTCCCAGATGTGCAGTTTGGCGTCGCTGGTCATTCAAGGCTCTCCCGTCGTTTCGTATTTGTCTGGCTATGCTTGCTCGCCGCTATCTTCGCGCCGCCGAGTTGTCGGCGACAACAGCCAATAGCGATGTCTCACCGCCGGCATGTTCCCGCAGAATAGCGCCTTCGCTGCCTGAACTCTGCATGAACAATTGCCGGTCGAAGCGGCTCGACACGCCGCCATGGCCGCCGGTGTTGACGATCGTCGCGTTCGGGCAATGGGCGATCAGCGCATCGATGATGTCGATCTGTCCCGATTCATCGAAAGCCGTCAGGGCATCGTCGAGGATGATAATGTCGGGACGCTGCAGGATGGCTCGGGCGAAGGCGACCCGCTGGCGTTCGCTGGCCGACAGCGCCTGGTCCCAGCGCGCGCTTTCGAAAAGCCTGGCATGCAGATGGGCGATGCCGCAGGCGTCGAGCGCAACATTCAATTGCTCCGGCGTCAGGCCGTCGGGTGTGGCGGGATAGCTCAATGCTTCGCGCAACGGGC
>JAQGJO010000487.1 GCA_028290595.1 Hyphomicrobiales bacterium
GCCCGGGCGCGCGCCTCGTCGGCGTCGATCTGCGCCAGCGTGCCGAGGGTCAATCGCCTCTGTCGCCTGCCGATACGATATTGGGCGATCCAAGTCTTTTTGCCGCCCACCCGAATTCGGACACCGAACCCAGCGAGCTTGTCGTCAAAAATGATCGCCTCTGTTTTCCCGCCGGGAACGGTGAGCTTGCCGACAGTCGCGTTTGTTAACCGCATTAGACGCCCAGCCCCAATTGGGAAGCACATGGGAAACATTGGAGGCGATCACCCATGATCACCTAAGATGCCTCATGCTTCCTAATATCTGGGGGTCTTCCATGAATTGCAATAGCTATTCTCTCTTATGCTCACTTAAAATTACTTGTGATCATAGGGACTTGCTGATTGTGGATCTGGGGGTCCCCCGTTCGAGCCGGGGTGGTGGTACCATTCCCAAACGATGACTCAATCTCGGATTGCAGCTCGTCCTCGGATTGCAGGTCGTCTGCTTCCCCGGCAAACGCCGAGGACAGCTCACGACAAACCCGGCGTGAGCCCGGCGCACCTTGGACCGTCGGGGCGAGGCCTAATGGCTTCACGGTTCCAGTTCGCGCAATGCGTCGTGGATCAGCGCCCGCGTCGGTGGGTCCTTCAATGCAGTTACGGCCAGTTTCAACTCGGATGCCACGGCTCGACCAAAGCTGGGATGCTCGTCGTGCAGCAATAGCTCTATCGTTCGGCCAATCAATTGCGCGCGTGCGATGTCGCCATGGCGATGAATCTCAACGGCGCGCAGACGGAGACGCCGTATCAGGTCAGTTCGGTCTGTCATTTTCGCCTCCCGCCGGAGCCGCTGATCTAAGCAGCGTAAGAGGGGACTTCGGTAGGCGCAAGGCGGTCAGGCGAGTCGTATCTGCAAAGGCGCCTTGGGCGCATGTTTCGCTATCGTTTGGAGCGTCGCGTCTTTCGCATTGGCGGCGTCTGCGCACGCGCGCGAGTTCCGGGCCGCCGACAATCAGGTTGCCGATTATCCGACGGTTCTGGCCATCGAACACATGAGCCGTCTTGTCCGCGAACGGACGAATGGCCGGCACAGCATTAACGTCTTTCATTCCGGCCAGCTCGGCGAGGAAAACGAGACCATCAAACAAACGCAAGCCGGCGCCATCGACATCAACCGCATCAACACGGCCCCGCTGACCCAGGTTATACCGGAACTGGAAGCGCTCGCCATTCCTTTCCTGTTTTCGTCCGTCGATCACCTGCATCGCGTGCTCGATGGTCCAGTCGGCGAGGAAATCCTCAAGCAGCTCGATAGTTACGAGTTCGTCGGCCTCACGTTTTACGATTCCGGCGCGCGTTCGATTTACACCAGCAGGCCCGTGCGTTCGCTCGCCGACATGAAGGGTTTGCGCATTCGCGTGCAAAATTCTCGCCTTGCCGAAGACATGATCAAGGCCATGGGCGCGACGCCAGTGGTCATTTCCTATGGCCAGGTTTTGACCAGTATCGCCACCAAACTCGTGGACGGCGCCGAGAACAATTGGCCATCCTACGTGACGACGGATCATTTCAAGCTGGCGACAAATTACATCTTGACCGAGCATACGATGGCGCCGGAGATCCTGATCATGTCGCGCAAAGCCTGGGACACGCTCGATGCCGCAGATCGAGATATATTCAGGCAAGCCGCGCGCGAATCCTCGCTGTTCATGCGCAGCCAATGGCGCGCATGGGAAGAACGTTCGCGCAACCAGGCGACGGAGGCCGGGAACACGATTGTCGGCACCTTCGAACGAAAGCCTTTCGTCGACGCCATGGAAGGCTTGCACGCAGATGCCGCAAAGGATCCCAAGCTCAAGCGGCTGATCGACATGATCCGCGCGGTGGACTAGCGCGAAAACGATGACCATGCCGGGTAATCATTTCAAGCTGCCGTCTGGAACGTTTGGGCTGGAAGGCCTGCTGCGGCGCTTGCCTATTCGCTGGCGCATCCTTTCCATCGCAGCTCTCAATACCGCTGTGGTGCTGCTGCTCACCCTGCTCATCCTCGATGGGGCGGGCGGCTTGCGGAACGCCTGGAACGAACTCGTCTTGGTGCGCAGCTCGGAAAAGCTGCTCACGTCCATCGAGACGGAGTCCGGCCGCCTGCAAAGCCTGATCCATCGCTATTTCACGCAGCCTTCGCCGGCCGTCCTCGAAGAAATAGAACGCCGCAGAACGACGCTGTTGAGTCTGCTGGGAAAGACCAACGTAGTCGACGATGCGCTCAAGGATTCCCTCAAGCTCATGTCGAGCAACACGGAAAGGCTCCTCGCGGCGTTCGATGACCTGCGTAAGGCCCGCGTCGAGATTTCCGAAACTTACGAAAACCGCGTACTCAAGTCGGCGCGCGAAATTTCCGGTCTCTACGCGATCATGGAAAGTACAATTACCGGACAGGATGCTTTGGTTAAGCCGCCGCTCGGGCGCTCGCGCGAGGCTTTTTCCGCCGCCCTTGTCGCCGCAAACTCCTACTATCTGTCACATTCGGCGAATTCGGCGCAGGAAGCGCTGAATGGTCTGGATGCAATCGAACGCACGCTTCCCGTCATGATCGATCTGGCGGCAAATGACCTGCAACGCGCGGCTCTCAATGCTTTGGGCCAACGGGTCGGCGAACTGCGCATGAGCCTGCAATCACTGACAAGCCTGTTCGACAAGCAGGCCGTCATCCTAAGCGACAGCGTCGATCGCAGCCAGGCGGAAATGACGGCGACGACGACGGCGCTGACCGAACGCATCCGGCAGGTGGAAGCTCAGGTGCAAAGTCGGCTGGACCGCACTTTGAACAGCGTCTACTGGAAAATTGCCATTATCGCGCTTTCGTTCCTGGCGATAATAGCGCTCATTGCATCGGCGATTGCGGCGTCCGTCAACCGGCCGCTGACCGACCTCATGCACTCGATGAGCGCCATCGTCGACAACAGACTCGAAGACAAGGTGAGCGGAGCGGATGCGCGCGATGAAATCGGCAATATGGCGCGCGCCATTGAAGTGTTTCGTCAGAACGCGATTGCAAAGTTAAAAGCGGAAGACGAGTTGCGAACCGCAAAGGAATCAGCCGAAGCAGCGCTCGTCAACCTTCAGACGGCGCAAAAATCGCTGATCGAGGCGGAAAAGCTAGCGGCGCTGGGCGGGCTGGTCGCCGGTGTTGCGCATGAAGTAAACAATCCCGTCGGCATCAGCCTGACGGTGGCCTCGACCCTCGCGCACCGCTGCGAGGAATTCGCCAAGGAAGTAAATGCCGGAGACCTCCGCCGTTCCCGCCTCAACGAATTCATTTCGACAACGCTCGATGCTTCGCGTCAGCTGTCGGCCAATCTGCACCGCGCCGGAGAACTGATTCAGTCCTTCAAGCAGGTGGCTGTGGACCGCAGCCATGCCGAGGCGCGTGTCTTCGATCTCAAGGAAGCAACGCAGCAGATCATCGCCAGCTTGCGCCCCGGCCTCGCAAAACGCCAATTGGACCTTACGTTGGAATGCCCCGATGGCATTTCGATGAATTCCTATCCCGGTCCTTACGGGCAGGTGCTGACCAATCTCTTCATCAACTCCGTGACGCACGCCTTCACGGACGGGCGCGAAGGCGCAATCGCGCTGCGCATCTGGCAGCAGGGTGAGAAACATGTCGTCATCGAATTCTCGGATAACGGCAGAGGCATGAGTGAGGATGTGCGGCGGCATGCCTTCGAGCCGTTTTTTACGACGCTGCGCGGGCAGGGCGGCACCGGCCTCGGGCTTCACATCGTCTATAACATCGTCACGCAAAAACTCGGCGGACAAATCGAACTGGCCACCCGTCCCGGGGTGGGTTCGACGTTTTCAATCGTACTGCCCCGCAAAGTTCAGGCCAAGGAGGCGCTATAGCGTTTTCCGATCCACTTGGATCGGAAAGACGCGTCTATTCTTTAAATGAGAGCATTTTCTTCATGCGAACCGGTATCCACTTCGCTTGAAAATGCTCTAGTCGCAATCCCGGCGAGGAAAGGTCCAGAATGAACGATCACGACGATATTCTCACTCTCAGTGACGACGGGCCGCCGGCCGACCGTCCCGATCGCGTCTGGAAGGTGGCTGTCATCGACGACGATCCGGCCGTGCACGACGGCACCCGCTACGCGCTTTACGATTATCGCCTGCGCCGCGACGGCATCAAGCTTCTGTCGGCCTTCTCGGCAGCCGAAGGCCGGGAACTCCTGAAGGCAAATCCCGATATTGCAGTCATCCTGCTCGACGTAGTGATGGAGTCGGAAAATGCCGGCCTCGAGTTCGTCGGCTACATCAGGAACGTCATCAAGAACGACATGGTGCGCATCATTCTGCGTACCGGGCAGCCCGGTCAGGCGCCCGAGCGTGACGTCATCGTCAATTTCGACATCAACGACTACAAGGCGAAAACCGAACTCACGGCCGACCGGCTCTTCACCGTCATTACGGCAGGGCTGCGCAGCTATCAGCAATTGCTGAAAATGGCGGAGACACGCAGAGGTCTGGAAATCATCGTCGAGGCCGCTTCGACGCTCTTCGATTTCAAGTCCATGCAAAAACTGGCGGAAGGCGTCCTCACGCAGCTCTCCTCGCTGCTTGCAGCCAATTGCGCCGGCATTCTCGTGCTGCGCGACGTCTCGTCCGACCGAAAGGATTTTTCAGTTTTGGCGGCCTCGGGTTGCTATACATCGCTGACCCGTCTCGACAAGCCGGATCAACTTGATTCCGACATGCAGCTTTTGATTTCGCAGGCCTTTCAACGCAAGTCGACGCAGTTCGACGAAAACCGGTCGGTCATCTACATCCAGACGGCGGGCAGCAGCGAAGTCGTCGTCATTCTGGAGGCGGGAAAGAATCTGTCGGACACCGACAGGGCAATGGTTGAAATCTTCTGCGGCCGGCTTTCCATCGCTTTCGACAATGTCGTGCTGTACGACAAGATTCAGCAGGCCAACGCACTGCTCGAGCGCCGCGTGAGCGATCGGACACGGGAGTTGAAAGCTGCTAACGACCGGCTTCAACTGCAATGGTTGCGCGCCCGGCGCACCAATGCTTTCCAGAGCGAAATTCTCGGCATGGTGGCGCACGACATCCGCAATCCGCTCGGTGTCATTCTCGGGCGCACCGAGATCGTGAGCGAAATTGCCAACGGTCCGTCCCTGAATCCCGCATCTGTGCTTACGCAAATGGGACATATCCGCGAATCGGCCCAACGGCTGACGGCAATGGTGACCGATCTCATTTCGAGCGCGATGAACGAGGATCAGGATATCAACTTGCGCCAGGAGAACGTTGATTTCGGACAGCTGGGCCGCGCCGTCGTCGAGGCCAACAGGCCGATGGCGCAGCGCAAGTCGCAAACGCTAGACTTTGCGTGCGACGATGGCATGATCGTGGACTGCGATATCGATCGCATGCGCGACGCGTTGGACAATCTTGTCAGCAACGCGATCAAATACTCGCCCGCTCATGGCGATATTCAAGTCCAAGCGCATATCGAGGGTCGCGAAGCGGCGTTCTGCGTTCGTGATTCCGGCCCCGGCCTCATGCCCGACGACAAGTCTCGATTGTTCGGACGATTCCAGCGGCTTTCGGCGCAACCGACCGGCGGCGAAACGTCGACCGGCCTCGGACTGGCCATCGCCAAGCGAATCGTAGATTTACACGGCGGTACGATCAAGGCGGATTCAGCAGGTCCGGGCCACGGCAGCACCTTTTCGATCAGGCTCAAGATCGCCAGAGTCGGCAAAACAAAATGACCAAACCGCAATTGATATTCGTTGTCGACGACGAAACCGATGCGCGCGAGCTAGTGGGCGACTACCTGCGCATGCATGGCTTCGAAGTGGAGCTGTGCAGCGGCGGACGCGAGTTGCGCGAAAAGCTGCACGGCGATAAGCCCGAACTGATCGTGCTCGATCTCAACATGCCCGAGGAAGACGGGCTTTCGATCATCCGGTTTCTGAAGGAGCATTATCGCATTCCGGTCATCATGTTGACGGCGAGCGCCAGCACGATCGACCGGGTTGTCGGACTTGAGCTTGGCGCTGACGATTATCTGGCGAAGCCTTGCGAGATGCGCGAGCTTCTGGCGCGCATACGCTCCGTCTTGCGGCGGCTTAAGTTTGCGCCCTCGCGCAGCGCCGAACGGCATCTTGCGGCGATCGCCTCGTTCGATATTGTCGGGTTCAGCCGCTTCATTCAGGAACACGAGACGGCGACGCTCGCAGCCGTCGATGCGATTTTTTCCGAAATCGTCACGTCAAGTCTCGTTCAGTACAGAGGTGTCCTCTTCAAAATGCTCGGCGATGGGGCGCTCATCGAATTCGCCAGCGTTGTCGAGGCTGTCGAATGGGGCGTCGCCTTGCAGACGACCATGGTTTCGCATCCGCGCACGGAGCTGCCGTTCGGAAAGATCGTGTTCAGACTGGGCATTGCCGTCGGCGATGTGGTCTTGAACCATAACGACAGGGCCGGCGAAGGCGTGACGCTTGCGGTGCGCGTACAGGAGGTGGCGTCGCCAAGCTCGGTTTGCGTTTCCGACCAGGCGTTTCAGTTCGTGCGCGGTAAGACATCCGTTCGTTTCAACGATGGCGGCGAGCGGCAGCTCAAGAATATCGTGACGCCCATGCGCGTCTGGAACTGGGCGCCGGATGGAACTGGCACATGAAGGATGATGCTCCGCAGTGCTGGAAGCTCATTTGGCGCGGCCTTCGCGGTTGTATCATTTGTCTTGCTTGGTGTCTTCCTGCGCATGCAAAGACCGAAATTCACTGGTGGCACGCGATGGTGGAAGCCAACCGCGCAGCCATCGAGCAACTGGCGCGCGATTTCAACGCCAGCCAGAATGAATTCACCATCGTAGCTACCTATAAAGGTAGCTACGATGCCACGATGCAGGCCGGTCTCGCTGCCTTCGAGGAGGGCGACGCCCCGCATATCCTGCAAGTCGCCGAAGTCGGTACCGCGACCATGATGGCGACCAAAGGCCTGATCAAGCCGGTGCACGAGGTGATGCGCGAGGCGCGGCAGTATTTCGATCCGAACAGCTACCTTCCGGCGATTACGGGCTATTACTCGACGGCCAAGGGCGAGATGCTGTCATTCCCGTTCAACTCGTCTTCCGCGGTGATGTGGATCAACCAGGATGCGCTGGTCAAGGCCGGCCTGTCGCAGGCAAGGCTTGAGACCTGGCCGCAAGTCTTCGAAGCGGCGCGGCGCTTGCAGGCGAGCGGACATCCGACGTGCGGCTTCTCGACGGCCTGGCCGTCGTGGATCATGATCGAGCAATTCTCAGCGTGGCATAATCTGGCGATTGCATCCAAGGTGAACGGTATCGACGGGCTCGACGCGCGCCTCGCGTTCGATACGCCGCTGCACGCCCGCCACCTCTCCACGCTGGCGCAATTGCAGACGACGCGCGTCTTCGACTATTCCGGCCGCGAAGATCAGGCTGAAGGGCGTTTTGTTTCCGGCGAATGCCCCATTGTTTTGAGCTCTTCGGGGTTTTTCGGACGGGCGCAATCGCAGGCGAAATTCGCGTTTCGCTCAGCGCCCATGCCCTATTATCCCGATGTGGACGGCGCGCCCCAGAATTCCCTGATTGGCGGCGCCTCGCTCTGGGTCATGCGGGGCAAGACGCCGCACGAATATCGCGGCGTCGCCCGATTTTTCGCTTTCCTGTCCGAGATCGACCGTCAGGCGTGGCTTCATCAGCGGCTTGGCTATTTGCCCGTGACGCGCGTTGCGTTCGAACGCACGCGCGCCGAAGGGTTTTATGCGCAAAATCCATTCCACCTGGTTCCTCTGGAATCGCTCACGCGCCGGCCGCCGACAGAAAATTCGCGCGGCGTGCGGCTCGGCGACATGGTTGGGTTGCGCAACATATGGGCGGAGGAGCTGGAAGCCGTTTTTGCCGGGCGCAAAGCGGCGGCGGCGGGACTGTCGGCAGCCGTCGAGCGGGGAGACGCCTTGTTGCGCGCCTTCGAGAAGGTCGCGAGATGATAACGCGCCGTTCGATACTGCGCCTGTCCGCAAGCGGCGCCGTAGTGATGGGCCTGCAGCGCGAATGTTTCGCACAGGCCGCTTCCGGGCAGACTGCGCTTCGCGCCGCCGACACCGCAAGTCTCGATTATCCGACGGTGCAGACGCTGTTCTTTATTGACCGCGCCTTGCGCAAGGCGAGCGGCGGGGATCTTTCCATTCGCGTCTTTCCCGACGCGCAACTCGGGCAGGAAACCGAAGTCATCGAACAGTTGCGCATCGGCGCCATCGATATGGCGCGGGTCAATGTCATGTCCCTCGCGTCCGTCGTTCCCGAGTTCGCGGTTCTCGGGTTACCCGGAATATTTTTGTCGGATTCGCATTTCGACAACTTCACCGGAGGGCCTGCTGGGCAGGCGTTTCTTGAACAACTGGAGAGCAAGGGATTTGTCGGCTTGACGCTTCTGGAGGGCGGAACGCGCCACCTCTACAATCGTGTCAGACCGGTCGAAAAAGTCGAGGATATGCAGGGGATGCGTTTGCGCACCGATCTTTCGTCGGCCAGCGGCTTTTTGTATCGGGCGCTGGGAACCACGGGCGTGCAATTGCCTTTGAGCCATGTGCTGCCGGCGCTCGAAGCGCGGCTCGTCGATGGTGCAATCGAGAATATCCTGACTTATGTCGCGCTCGGTCATTATCGTGCTGCACCGTTCATTGCGATGATCGAAATGGGCCGTCCCCCGGACATCCTCCTGATTGCGCAGCGGGCATGGAATGGTTTGACATCAGGACAACGGGAGCTTCTCAAAAACGCGAGCGGCGATGCGCGTCGGTTCATGAAGAAATCGTTCGAATACTGGAGCCGCGTATGCCTGCAGCAAATTCGCGATCGAGGCGTAATACAGACGCATCCTGACGGATTGCTTCAGCCCGCGCGCGGCGCCATCGACGCAATGCTGGCGCAACTCGACATGATGAAGTGGTTCGAGGTCGTTCGCTCGGCGCGATAGTGCCCCCTGCCGTGACGAGTGAAATCTGCACAGTGCTAAAGGTTCTGCGCTACTCTGCGCAGCCTGGCGCCCTCAGGTACGCAATCTGCTGGATGAATGGGAGTCGGGAATGAAGGTGATAAAACGGCTCTGCTTACTCGGCTGCCTGTTTGTGAGCCTGCCCGCTTTGGGACAGGACAGTCCGATCGACCCGGTGACGAAATATATCGATGGATGTTCCAGTCTCGCCGTGAACACGCCTATGAGCGATCCGACCGCTGCGTATGCCGCCGGCCGCTGCGCGGGAGCGATCGAAAGCCTATTCCGCTTTTCGGGCGATCTGCCGGTAGGCGCCCGGTTTTGCACCGACAAACTGACAATCCCTTTTGCGGCACAGGCCATCGTCATCCGGGCGAAGAAATTCGACAGCAGCCACCTGGCAGCAGCTCCGTTTGCCTACTTTGCCGCCAGCGCCTTGCATGACCTGGCTCCGCCGCCTTGCGATACGAAATAGAAATCGCTGCTGGCATGGGTCAGGGGGCGTGGCGACCTTTCGGCCGCGCGTCAAAAAGGCAAAGCCTCAGCATAAAATCTCCGATCGATGCTGCGCGTCAGTTCGCGGTCAGGCCGGCGGTCTGGGCGAGCCGGATGTACTGGCGGATGTCACTGGTGAAGAATTCTGTATAGGCGGCGGCTGACCCGCCGCGCACGTCGTAATCCTGGTTGGTGATCCTCTGCTGCGCCACCTTGTCGTTGAGCGCTTCATTGACGAATTTGTTCCAGATGTCGAGGATCGCCACAGGTGTCCCTGCGGGTGCGGCAAGGCCGCACCAGGGAACGATCTGAAAGCCGGGGAAGCCGGATTCCGCCATCGTCGGCAAATTGGGCAGACGGGGCGAGCGCTGCAGGCTCGACACGGCAAGCGGCCGCAAGGCGCCATTTTCCATAAAGGCGGAAGCGGCCCCGGTGGTCGTGAACATGAATTGGACATCGCCGGCGACAAGCGCGTTGACGGCCGGCGCCAGTCCCTGGAACGGCACGTGGGCGGCGACGTTCTGCGGCAGCTCCGCCTGCAGGAACATCATCGACATGGCCAGATGATGCTGCGAGGCATAGCCGCCGCTCGCATAATTGTACTTGCCGAAATTTTTCCTGAGTAGATCGATCAGTTCGGCGACGGATTTGACCGGCATCTCCTTGCGCACAAGCAGCGCCATGGGCGCTTCCGCCAACAGGACGATTGGATCGAGATCCTTGATCGGATCGTAGCGCAGGTCTTTGTTGAGCGCCGGCGCCGATCCATGCGTGCTGGACGTGGTGACAACCACCGTGTGCCCGTCAGGCGCAGATTGTTTGGCGGCCAGAATGCCGGTGATGCCACTGGCGCCGGCGCGATTTTCGACCGTGAGCTGCCAGCCGTATTTTTCGGTTAGAAACTGGCCGACGACGCGGGCGATGCCGTCGTAAGGGCCGCCTGCCGGATAGGGCACGATGACCTTGATATTCTGCGTCGGAAATTTGGCCTCGTTCTGGGCAAAGGTTGCAGTCGGCCCGGCCATGCTTGCCAGGCCAGCCAAAAAGATACGGCGGTTCACCGTCATAATGTCCTCCCTCGCGTCCATGATTTCCGGACGTCGTCGTGCTGCGCGAACAGCCAGCGCTTACGCGCCGTTCAGTAATATGCCGTCTGGCTTGTTTTCAGACAATGAAAATTGCTCGTATTTGCGACTAAGAATCCGACCGCACTTCAGCCCACGGAATTCACGAAAAAATCCCACGAACGCCTTCCAGCAGCGCCTTGGCAAAGACACCATCATAGCTTGTGTCGAACTGATCGTCGCTTCCGGTAATCGTGATGGCTGCAACTGTGTTCTGGCTTTGGTCGCGCACCGGCGCCGCCAGGCTCAGGACTCCCGGATGAGTATTGCCGAAGCCTGTCGTGATGCCGCGTTCGCGGTCCTCAAGAAATATGCTCATGGCTTTGGCGACTGAAAACTGATGCCACGGATCTGAAGGTTTCGACTTCTTGAGCGCTCCAGCGATGATCCTTTCAACGGATGTCTCGGGAAAACTCGCCATCAGCGAGCGGCCTGTCGCTGTGAGTGGTGAAAGAACAGCACCGAGGCGCAGATCAAGGTGCCATTGCGCCGCCGGCAACCGATGGACGATCGTCGGTCCCGCCGAGCCCCAGACAGAGAGTTGGATCGACTGGTCGACGCTACTGCGAATACGCATCATCGCATGGCGCGCTTCCTCTACGGCGTCGACTTGCGCCAGGGCAGCTAGACCGAGGTTGAGCGCCGCCGGGCCGAGCCGGTACAGGCCCGCGTCGTCGCGGGCGATAATCCCCTTGCGAACGAAACTTGTGACGTAAAAATAAGCCTTGCTCGGGCTCATATTCAGCGCTGCTGCAATCGCGGTCAGCGATTTCGGCGTGCGCAGGCTGCCCATATAGGCAAGCACATCACAGCCGATTTCGACCGACTGAATGCCCTTCTTCCTGCTTATGTTGAGGCTCTCGCTATCAAGGGTCTCGGCTTCCTTCAACATGACGCTTCCTCCCTTCGCCATTTCATAATGCGAAAACGACTTTTATAATGTTGCAAACGGGAAAGCCAATTGTTATGAGTCAGGCCAAGGGCCGATATCACAAGCAACAGGGCCCGATCATGTGGAGCAAACGCGGAGAGGGAAATTCTCTTGTCCAGTTGGCTGGTTGGCGTCGACACCGGCGGAACCTTTACGGACCTCATTGCCGTCAACACCGAAACCGGGGTGTTGGAGCGCGCAAAGGTGCCTTCCGTCCCCAGTGATCCCTCGATCGCAGTCCTCAACGCTTTGGAGCATCTCTTCAACAACGGTGTGCGCCCGCAGGATATCTCGCTGTTTGTGCATGGGACGACGGTCGCGACGAATGCCTTGCTGGAGGGCAAGGGGGTGCGAACCGGCCTGCTTGTCACGCGCGGGTTCAGGGCTGTCTACGAGGCGCGCGGCTGGTCGCAGCCGACCGGCAGCGATCTGCTCGACACATTCTATCGCAAGCCGCCGCTGCTTGCCCCGCAAGCCTTGACGGAAGAGGTGATCGAACGCCTGGATTTCGAAGGCAAGGTAATTACCCCGCTCGATGAGAACGCCTTGCGCGCCTCGGTGCGAAAGCTTCGCGAAGATGGCGTCGAAGCCATCGCCGTCTGTTTTCTGTTCTCGTTTATCAACCCGGCGCACGAGCGGCGCGCGGCGGAGATCGTCGGCGAGGAAGCGCCGGGCGTGCGTATCTCGCTCTCGTCAAACGTCCTGCCGGTGGTGCGCGAATATCCCCGCCTGTCGACAACTGTGATCGACGCCTTTGTCGGCCCCAAGATCGAGACTTATCTCCTCAAGCTTGAGAAGCGCCTGATCGAGCGTGGCCTGGTCACGCCGCAACTCTTTCTCATGCAGTCAAACGGCGGGCTGATGCGCATCTCGCTTGGCGCGCGCCATCCCAACCAGACCCTGCTCTCGGGGCCTGCAGCCGGCGTTATCGCGGGAGCGGAACTTGGCCGCGCTGCGGCCCGCAGTCATGTCCTCACCTTCGATATGGGCGGCACATCCACCGACATCAGCGTCATCATCGACGGCGCGATGCTCGAGACCACGCAGGGGCAGATCGCTGGTCAGGACATCGGCACGCCCATGCTGCGCGTTCGGACCCTGGGCGCCGGTGGCGGCACGATCGCCTGGATCGGCAAGGACGGACTGCTGAAAGTCGGCCCGCGCAGTTCGGGCTCGGTGCCCGGTCCCGCCTGTTACGGGCGCGGCGGAACCGAGCCGACGGTGACGGACGCCAATGCGGTGCTGGGTTATCTCGGCAGCGGCGCCAAGCTCGCGGGGACGCTGCAACTTGACGAGGCTAAAGCGCGGGCTGCGATGAAAAGCGTGGGCGACCGGCTCGGCTTCGACGAAGTGCAATGCGCCTCAGGGCTGCTGCGCATTGTCAACACGCAGATGGCAGTCGATCTACGCCTCGCATTGCAGGAGCAAGGCCAGGATCCGCGCAAATTCACCTTGATTGCTTTCGGTGGCGCCGGTCCTTTGCACGCGGCGACCCTGGCGCGCAGCGTCGGCATACCGCGAGTGCTGATTCCTGTCTCGCCCGGGCTGAACTGCGCCATGGGCATGCTGCAGACGAAAGTGCGGCACTCCTATCTCAAATCGGAGATCGGCATGCTGGCCGGATTCCCGTCACGGCGCATCGGCGATATCTTCGCAGGGCTTGAGCAACAGGCGCTGGAAGAGGCTGGACTGGAGGGCTTCGAGCCCTCGAAGGTGAAGCTGGTGCGTCTGCTAGACCTGCGCTACCCGCACCAGGGCTACACGCTCGCCGTGGCCTGCCCAGCGCAGATTGACGATGCCGCCAAAGCAAAAATAAAGCAGGATTTCGATACCCTGCATCACTCGGTCTACGGCCAGTCTGCGCCGGCGGAAGCTGCCGAGATCGTCACCTTTCGCCTGCAGTCCGAAATCGAAGTTCCAAAGCTGTCGCTCCCGACATTGCCGAAGGGTGACGGCAAGCCGGCGCGCGCAATCATCGGGCGGCGCTCGATTTATGATCTCGCAGCGGCACGCTTCACCGAGGTCAATATCTACGACCGGCAGCATCTGCAGGCCGATGATGTGATCGAAGGGCCCGCGCTGATCCATCAGTTCGATTCCACGACCGTGCTTCTCGCCGGCCAGAGGCTTGAAGTCCAGCCGACCGGGGCGCTCGAAATCAGCGAGGGCAAATCGACATGACACAAAACATCGACCCGATCACGACCGAGGTGGTCGCCAGCCGGCTGCGCGAAGCCGCCGCAACGATGGAATATGCCCTATATCATTCAGGCTATTCGCCGATTTTGCGCGAATCGAAAGACGGTACGGCCGGCATCACCGATGCGAAGGGCAATGTGGTGATGCTCAGCGGCGGGCTGCAATATCATTTCACCGCCTATGAACAAGGCGTCAGGGCGCTGCTGGCGCGCTATCCGGCTGAAAGCCTGAGGCCGGGCGACAGCTTTGTCTGCAACGACCCCTACATATCCGGCTCTCCCCATGCCCCCGATTTCTGCGCCATTTCGCCAATCTTCAATGGCGATCTGCTGATCGGATTTGGCGTCAGCCTTGCACACAAGTCCGATATCGGCGGCCTCGTGCCCGGTTCCTCGGGAGCTGCGGCGCGCGAGGTCTATCACGACGGCATTGCGCTGCCGCCGGTGCGGTTCAACGACGACGTGCAGGCGATCATCGGCAACAACAGCCGCGTGGCCGACGTCGTGCTCGGCGATCTGCGCGCGCAGGTCGGCTGCACCAGGATTGGCGGCGACAGACTGTCGTCCCTGTGCGACGAATATGGACGCGATACCGTCTCTCGCGTGATGGTGAGCCTGGTCCAGCTCACACGCCGAAGGATCCACGACGAAATCGCCTTGTGGAAGGACGGCGACTCCCTGGCCGAAGGCTTCCTCGACCATGATGGTGCGGCCAAAGACAAGCCTATCCGCATCGCTGTGAAGGCGAGCAAGCAGGGCCGCCGGCTGACGCTTGATTTCACCGGTACTTCGCAGCAGGCGCTGGGTCCGGTCAATCTGGTCGCCTGCACCGCCAAGGCTGCCGCGCTGATGGCGGTGCTGACTTCCTGCGATCCGACGATCCCGGTCAACAGCGGCTTGTCCGAAGCCATCGACTTCGTGCTGCCGGAAGGTACGATTGTGAATCCGCGCCATCCGGCGACCGTCAACCTCTATTTTCCGACGGCTCATCTCATCTACAATGTCGTGCTCTCGGCGCTTGCGACGTTGAATCCAACCCGTGCGGTGGCGCCTTCGGGGCTCGGCTCCGGCGCCGTGACGGTTGGCTATCGCAAGGTACGCAGCGGCAAGTCTGCCGTCATGTACGAACTCCTCAACACGTCGCTTGGTGGAACCAGCACCCATGACGGTGCTGCTGTCGTCATGGCGATGAATCATTTCACTCCCGGCGCGCCGGTCGAAATTTTCGAAAGCGAGTATCCCATCAGGATCCGCGCTTTCGAACTTGTTCAGGATTCGGCCGGCCCCGGCAAGTTTCGTGGCGGGCTTGGTTATGCGCGCGAATTCGAGGTGCTGGAGGACAGCACGCTCACAGTCCGCTCCTCCAATCATCATTTCACCTCGCAGGGTTTGATGGGTGGCAGTTCCGGCAAACCTTCGCGCGTCATTCTGAATCCGCAAAGCCCGACCGCGGAAGAGTTGGGACCGCTCGAAACGCGCCTCCTGAAGTCCGGAGACGTCATTCGTTTCGAGCGCAGCGGCGGTGCGGGTTTCGGTCCCGTCGCCGAGAGAGACCCCGAAGCGGTACGCGCCGACGTTCGCAACGGATATGTCAGCGCCGCAAGCGCCGAAAAACAATACGGAGTGTCGATCGACAAACCTGAGGGCCAGGATTGATGCTGAGATGATACATTGGGAACAGGCATGGCCAATGCCGCGCGTGACTTGGTTTCATAAAGGCAAGGGAGGAATGCATGGCGTATAAATTGGTCGCGGCAATTGTCGCTGGTCTCGTCTGTAGCGCCCAGGGCGGGCTCGCCCAGGAAACGGTCCGCATCGGTCTCGCTGTCCCGCAGAACGCTGCCTATGTGCAGTTCTACGCGGCCGAGGCCTTGGGTTATTTCAAAGAGGCGAATGTCAAAGCCGAGATCACCATCTATCGTGGCGGCGCGGCGTCTCAGGAAGCGCTGAGCGCCGGCGCTGCCGATATGATCACCTATTTCGGCGCCGGTGCGGCGCTTGCAATTTCGAAGGGCGCCAAAGAGAAGATCGTCGGCGTCATAGACCCGACTCCGCACGGCTGGCATCTGCTGGTCATGGCGGATTCGCCTATCAAAACACCCAAGGACCTGCAAGGCAAAAAGGTGGGTGTCGCCACCAAGGCCGGCACTGCCGATATGTTCGCGCTGTGGGCCGCCGATTCGGCCGGTGTTGCCATCCAGACGATTCCCGTCGGCGGCGGCGGCATGGTTCCCGCCCTGCGCGGCAAACAGGTCGATGCGATCGCAATGTTTCCGCCGGCCAGCCTCTCGCTCGTCTCCGGCGGACAGGCGCGCTCCATCCTGGATCTCGGCAAGGAAATGATCCCGACCTTGCCGGATGTGATCGTGGCTTCGGATGAGCTCATGGAGAAACGGCCGGAAGCGCTCAGAGGCACGTTGCGGGCGCTCTACAAGGCTCTCGCCTATATGCGCGACAATCACGAATGGGGCGCCAAATTCCTGAAGGAATTTACCCAGGAAAAAGACGACCAGGTCAACGAACTTGTCTACCAGCAGGTCGTGCAACAGATATCGAAGGATGGGGCGATCGACCTGTCGGCATTGCAGAATTCCATCAACATCGGAGCCAAAGTCTGGGCCCAGCCGGAGCTGGGCAAGGTAAAGCCGGAAGCCATTTCGACGCCGTCTTTCCTGCCGAAACTCTGACCAAGCCTGGACACTGATGACGCAACTGCTGCCCCGACTTGCTCCTGCATTGTTTCTCGCGCTGATTGCGCTTGTGTGGGAAGCTGCGAGCCGGTCGGGGTTTGCCGATCCGGACGTCTTGCCGCCGTTCTCGCATGTGATGGTCGTGCTGTGGGGGCTTGTCGGCTCGGCCGGCTTTCTCTCGGACCTGGGCCTGACGGCGCTCGAGGTCGCGGTGGCCTTTCTGATAGTTGTTCCGCTCGGGCTCGTCGCCGGTCTCTATCTCGGCGAGAAGCCTGAGGCTTATCGCCTGTTCGCTCCGCTGCTGAACCTTCTGCTGTCGGTTCCGAAGTCGATCTTTCTGCCGATCTTCATCTTCGCCTTCGGCATCGGCTTTGGCCAGAAAGTCATCTATGCCATCACGCTGACGTTTTTCATCGTCGTGCTCACCGGCATTGCCGCGGCGCGATCGGTGCCGGCAGGGCTCGTCAATATGGCGCGCGCGTTTGGCGCGTCGAAACGCCAGATCTATCTGGAAGTCTATCTGCCTGCCATGGAGCCACTCATCATCGAGGGCGCACGGATTGGTTTCATCTATACGGTGACGGGCGTCCTGATTGCGGAAATGTACGGGTCGCCGCGCGGCATCGGCCGGCTGATGTTCGCCTGGGGAGAGAGCTTCCGCATGTCGGAGTTGCTGGCCAGCGTCGTCCTCGTCGTCGTTCTTACGGTGTCCGTCAACGAGGTCCTGCGCTGGCTTGAGGACAGGCGTCAGGCGCATCGCAGTCGGGCATAAGTGTGGAAATCAACATGAACGACATGATACGCGTTGAAGGCCTCGGCAAACGTTACGGCGATCCGGCGACCGGATTGACGGCGCTTGCCGACATTGCCCTCACCGTCCGTGCAGGCCAGTTCGTCACCATCGTCGGCCCCAGCGGCTGCGGAAAATCGACGCTGTTGCAAATCATCTCTGGCCTTGTGACATCCACGTCTGGAGACGTGCAGATCGATGGCCGCACCATCATGGGGCCATCTCCCGATATCATCGGCGTGATGTTCCAGGATGCCTGGCTTTTGCCGTGGAAGACCGCCCGCCAGAATGTCGAATTTCCGCTCGCCCTGCGCAATGTCCCCGCGAATGAGCGCCGTGACAGGGCCATGAAGCTGCTCGATCTCGTCGGACTGGCGGCATCCGCCGACCAATACCCGGATCAGCTTTCCGGCGGCATGCGGCAGCGGGTGGCCATCGCCCGCTCTCTGATCCAGAAACCGAAAGTGCTGCTGATGGACGAGCCTTTCGCTGCGCTCGATGAGCAGACGCGCACAAGGATGGGCAACGAACTGCTGCAGATTTGGCAGGAGAGCGGTGGCACGGTGCTTTTCGTCACGCATGGCCTCACGGAAGCGATCTATCTCGCCGATGTCGTCTACGTGATGGGGGCGCGGCCCGGCCGCATCATCGATCGCATCGAGGTGGAGCTGCCGCGCCCGCGAACGATCGACATGATCGGCAGCGAATATTTTGGCCGCCTCCGCAATCGCATCTGGCACTTGATCGCGGATCCTGCATGAACCCTTGGCTGAGGCGGTTCCTCATAACTGCTGCGGTTGTCGCGATCTGGGAGGGCGCCTATCGCGCCGGGCTGTTGAATCCGATCATCTTCAGCGCCCCCAGCCTGATTGCAAAGGCGGTGCAGGAAGACGGCATCACGTTTCTGTCCGCCTTGCGCCTCACCATGGTCGAGATCGGCTTTGCCGTGGCGATCGCCTGGATTTTGGGTGTAGCTTTCGGCATCCTTGCCGGAGCATCGCAATCCCTGGCACGCGTCATCGCGCCGGTCCTCTCGGCCATGATCGCGATCCCGCTCGTCATTCTTTATCCGCTCATCCTTGCCTGGCTGGGTCTCGGCCCCAATTCGAAAGTCGTGTTCGGCGTCCTTTCGGGAATTTTCCCGATCGCCTTGAACACATTGATTGGTATCAGACATCTTGATCCGGGTTATGCAAGAATGGCTCAAGCCATGGGTGCCAACCGTTTCCAGGTGCTCTTCATGGTTCTTGCGCCGCTGGCGCTTCCGGCCATCGTTGCCGGGCTGCGGCTGGGCACCGCGTTGATCATCATCGCCATCGTGCTGAGCGAAATGCTTGCTTCAACCGATGGGCTAGGCTTCTGGATCTCCTACCACCGGTCCTTGTTCAACACGGGGCAGGTCTACTTGGGAATTCTGCTGGCACTGTTTGTCGCGGCGATTTCCAATGTCTTGCTGTCATGGATTGAAAAGCGTTTCGCGCCGGCTAAAGGCGCTTGAGCCGCATTGGATATGACGGTTACCTCAAAGTCTTGATCGTCGTCTGCGGACGATAATTCTATGGCTCCTCAACAGGTTGGGTGCGCCTGCAGTTTCTGAGGCGGTTTGCGTTGCGATTCCGCCGCCGACCACTTATCCAGATCGGTTCGCGCCTTTTCCAAAATGTGGAATGTCCTGTGCCACCTCGCCTGTCCCGCGCCAGCCGGGCCAATCGTCTGACAGAAGCCGGGCTCAGTCTTGAGACCTGGAAACACCTGCCGCGCCTCGCTGCCTCGCTCTGGGGCGTCAGCCCGGCGTTGCTGTCGGCCATCGTCGCGCTACGCTTTCTGCGGGCGCTGCAGGTGCCGGCCATGCTTTTTGTCGGCAAGGTGATCATCGACGAGGTGGTGCTGCAGGCGCATCAGCCCGCACCGGGGCCTGACTTTCAGGCGTGGTGGCTGTCAGGCCGGCTGAGCGCGCTCGCCGGCTGGCTGGTGCTGGAGCTGGCGCTCACCGCCGCCGGCAACATCATAGGCAGGCTGACGACGCTCGCCGAAAATCTGATCGCCGAGCAGCACAGCAACCGGATGGCCAGGCGGCTCATCGAACACGTCGCGCGTCTCGACCTTCAGGACATCGAAGACAGCGCGTTCCAGGACAAGCTGCAGCGGGCACGCGCCCAGACCTTCATCGGCAATGGCCTGCTCGGCATGATGCTCAACCAGCTCCAGGACACGATCACTGTCGTGGCCCTCGTCGCCGGCCTCATCGTCTTCGTGCCGGCGCTCGTCTTCGTGCTTGTGCTGGCGCTGCTGCCGGCAGCCGTGAGCGAAGCCTATTTCAACAGCAAGCGCTATGGCCTCAACCACCAGGTGACGTCCGAGCGCCGGCGCATCGAATATTTACGCGCCATCGGTTCAAATCCTGATTACGCCAAGGAGGTGAAGCTGTTCGGGCTCGGCTCCTATCTGGTGACGAATTTTGTGCGGCTGGCAGACATGATCCATGCCGCCAACCGCGCGCTTGCCATCCGCAGTACGCTCTGGGGCTCCGGCATGGGTCTCCTCAGTTCGTTGGCCTATTATGCGGCCTACGCCTATGTCGCCTGGCGCGCCGTGACCGGGTCCATCAGCATCGGCGACCTGACGTTTCTGTCCGGTTCGCTGCTGCGTCTCAACGGCCTCTTCGAGCGCCTGACCTTGGGGCTGACGCAGATCGCCTCGCAGACCGCCTATCTCGATGACTTGTTCTCGTTCCTCGACACTCAGCCGGGAATGCAGACCGCATCATCGCCGCTGCCGTTTCCATCGCCGCTCCGCCATGGCATCGTCTTCGAGGACGTCGGCTTTCGCTATCCGGGCAAGGATAGCTGGGCGCTGCGCCATCTCAGTTTCGCGCTTGGCGCCAGTGAAACCGTGGCGCTCGTCGGCGAAAACGGTGCCGGCAAGACGACGATCGTCAAACTGCTGGCACGGCTTTACGATCCCGACGAAGGCCGCATCACCATCGACGGCATCGATCTCCGCGCTTTCGATCTCGACGATTTGCGCGCCCATATCGGCGTCATTTTCCAGGACTTCGTGCGCTACAATCTAAGCGTCGCCCATAACATCGGCATTGGCCGGACGGCGCAGATGGACGACAGGGAAAGGGTCACGAGCGCTGCCCAGGCGAGCCTTGCCGATGAACTCGTGCGAAAAATGCCCGAGGGCTACGAGCAGATGATCGGCCGCGGCTATGATCGTGGGTACGATCTCTCAGGCGGCGAGTGGCAGAAACTTGCCATCGCCCGCGCCTACTTCCGCGATGCCGAGGTGCTGATCCTCGACGAGCCCACTGCGGCGCTCGATGCGCGTGCCGAAGCCGGCGTCTTCGATCGTTTCCGCAATCTCAGCCAGAACAAGTCGACCTTGCTGATCTCGCACCGGTTCACCACGGTGCGCATGGCCGATCGCATCATCGTGCTGGAGAATGGCGGCATCCTCGAAGCGGGCGATCATGCGACGCTGATGACGTTGGGCGGACGCTACGCCGAGCTGTTCAATCTGCAGGCGGCAGGCTATCGCTGAATTTACGCGTTGTGGCGGGTAGATATAATTGATAATTCTCGGGGAGGTGACAGTGGGCAAGGTTCGCAGTCTGGCATGTCTGTGCGTTGTTCTGATGACCGGTCTGGGCATCGATCGGGTCCACGCGCAAACGCAAAACCAAGCCGATGTTGAGAAGTTCTACCGCGGCAAGACGTTGACCTTCATCATCGGCACGGCGACGGGCGCCGCCTATGATCTCGTCGGCCGCGCCGTGGCTGCCCATATGACGCGGCACATTCCCGGTGAACCGGCAATCGTGGTGCAGAACGTGCCGGGGGCTGGCAGCCTCAACATGATGAACGCGCTTTACATGCGCGCGGCGCGCGACGGCACGGTTTTCGGCCTGCCGCTCAATGGCGTCCTGCTCGAACAACGGCTGCGTATCTATTCCGGCAGCGGCGGCAATGTCAGCTTCGATCTCAACAAGATGTCGTGGATCGGCAGTCCGTCACGTCAGCCGCAGGTCATGTGGGTCTGGCACAAGACTCCGATCCAGTCCTTCGCCGATCTGCAGAAGGGGCCGGAGGCGATCCTGGGCGCGACCTCGCCGACCGCCGACAATTACCTGACGCCGCTGATGGCGCAGCGCCTGCTCGGCGCCAAGATCAAACTCGTCACCGGCTACCAAGCCGTGAACGACATCTTCGTCGCCGCCGAACGCGGCGAGGTGCAGGGCAATTCGACGCCGTTCTCCAGCATCATGGTCGGCAAGCGCGACGAGTTCCAGGCCGGCCACATCCGCGTCGTGCTGCAGTTCGGATCCGACAGGTTGAAAGAACTTCCCAACGTGCCGACGGCAATCGAACTGGCCGGCAATGAGCGCGACAAGGACCTGTTCCGCATCTGGGCCTTGAAGTTCAATGCAGCCTATCCGATCGGCCTGCCGCCCGAAGTGCCGAAAGCGCGGATCGATGCGCTGCGGGAGGCTTTCAATGCGACGATGCGCGACGGGCAGTTCCTGGAACTGGCGCGGCGCATCGGCCTCGACATCACCCCCATGTCGGGCACCGAGATCGAAAAGAGTCTTGGTGATCTCGATAAGATCGATGAGGCCCATATCCGCGAACTGCGGGAGATTTTAGCGCCTTAGTTTCGGCAGGGGTTTCGGCAGGGCACCTCGGTTCAGCTTTCCTGTCAGACATTCAAAAACAGATCAGCCATCGATAGCTCACGCTTGATGTAACCCTGCGCCACGGCATACTTCACGAACAGAGCGATGTTGGCTCGGTTGGCTTCAGTCAAGCCGTGCTCGAACGGATTGTTGCCGTAAACATCCTGCTGTTCCTCGAGATAGAACATCGAGTCGACAAACGAGCTGACCTTCTCGGTCCGCCAGACGTCGTCAATCATCTGCTGCGAGCGCACGAAGGCATCATAGAGACTCTTGGCAATCCACGGTTCGCGGGTCGCCAGCTTCTCGTTGAGCACGATGACATGGCTGACCGGAATGAATCCAAGCTTGTTGACCAGCTTGTGTCCTTCCTGCTTGCAATCAGGAAACAATCGGCGGATCCACGGCTCTCTGTTCTTGAACTCTGTGGGGACGCGAGGGGCGAGGATCGCATCGACCTCGCCATCCCGCAGCCGATCCGAAGGGAGTTTGTCGTCGGGGTGTTGAAGTGAGATCGAGGACGGTACTTCATAGCCCGCACCTTCCGCTTCACTTGTAATCCAAGTGACCTGGTTGGGCGACAATCCGTAGTGATCTTCCAAAAGGCCCCGTATCCAGCAATTGATCGTGTAGCGATAACCGAATGTGCCTATACGTTTACCGATGAGCTGACTGGGGTGGGTTATGCCGGAGTCGGCGCGTGTATAAATGTAAGCGAGAATTGGATCGCGCAACGGGAATATAGGGATTGCGATACAGGGCTCCTGCCGCTCCCTTGCCGCCACATACCAGGACAGCGACATTTCCGCCGCATCATATTCCTCATAGACGGGACGGTGACAGAAGTCGCCGACCCATTTGTTACAGGCGTTCAAGGCGATGCCCTGCGGCACGACCTTTCCTTCCAGAAGCGGTCTGGTTCGATCGTAATCCGCAAATGCCATGCTGATTGGCACTGTCTTCGATCCGCCATTCGAGCGTAGATTTTCATCAACAAGTGACATGTCGCATCCTCACCTTCGTTGAATGTTGCTTCAGTCTCGTGCCTTGCCCGGTCCCAATCCAAGGTTCTGGATAAGCGCGGCGTAGGCTTTTGTGTCGTGTTTCAGGAGCGCGGTAATTTCTTCCCCCTGCACGGAGAATGGTTCCAGCCCGACAGGGATAATAAACCTTTTCTGAAACTCTTCGTTGGACAATACGTCCTTCGTGTCATCAGAAATTTTCGAGACAATTTCTTTTGGCGTGTTGCGCGGCACAAACCAGCCGAACCATCCTCCGGCCGCGACCTCCAATCCTTGTTCCGCGAGCGTCGGGACGGTTGGAAGAACCGGAACGCGCTGCCGGCCGCTATATGCCAGTGCTATGACATTGCCCTCTTGAATGAGAGGTATTGCAGCCGTCAGCCCCGTGAAGCCAAAATCAATCACACCGGTCGTCAGCGAGCCAAGCACTTCCGCGCCGCCCTTGAATGGGACATGCGTCGCCTTGATTTTAGCCACTGAGAGAAGTGATT
>JAQGJO010000503.1 GCA_028290595.1 Hyphomicrobiales bacterium
AGTCGCGGCGGATGACACGGCTGTCGCCAAACTCGCCGACCGACAGCCGTCCGCCATCGCGCACCTGCATGGACATGCGGATGATGGGATTGTCGGCGGCCTGCCGATGCACTTCGGTGAGCATGCAATCAGGCTCGGCCTCGGTGAAGAAGCCACCGCCCTTGACCGGCGGCAATTGCGCTGGATCGCCGAGCACCAGCACGGGCCGGCCGAATGACAGGAGATCGCGGCCCAGTTCCTCGTCGACCATCGAGCATTCATCGACGATGATGAGCTTGGCCTGGGCCGCCTCACTGTCGTCGTTGAGCACAAAAGACGGCTCCTCCGACTCGATTTCCTTGGGGCGATAGATGAGCGAATGGATGGTCCGCGCATCGACACATCCGCGCGCGCGCATGACGAGCGCCGCCTTGCCGGTGAAAGCGGCAAACACGACATTGCCCTCGACCCCCTCAGCCAGGTGGCGGGCGAGCGTCGTCTTGCCGGTTCCGGCATAGCCGAAAAGGCGAAACACCTGCCCCTGAGGTTTGCGCTCACGGGTCGCGCTGAACCAGCGCGAAACGTCCTTGAGCGCCTGCTCCTGCTGCGGCGACCATCGTGTGCTCAAAAACGAATCCTTCCTGCAGCGCCAACGCGCGCCCGGATATAGAGCATTTCGAGCGAAGTAGGCACCGGTTCGCGTCAAGAAAAAAGCTGCTCGCGGGAGGTGTAAATGTATGCTTAGAATCCTGTCATGCTGACAACCCACGGGCGCTATCCCTACAGCCCGATCAACAGCCGCCGCTTCTATACCTGGCCGGACGATAGGCGCCTGGCGGTCTATTGCGCCATTAACGTCGAAGTCTTCCCCTACGGCGAAGGCATGGGGCCGGAGCTCAATCCCAAGCAGCCCGAGCCGGACATCCCCAACTTCACCTGGCGCGACTGGGGCAACCGCGTCGGCATCTGGCGCCTGTTCGAGCTGTTCGACGACTACAAGCTGCCGCTGGCAGCGCTGATGAATACGGAAATCTACGAGCACTGCCCGCAGATCGCCGCGGCCTTTCGCGCGCGCGGCGACGAATTCGTCGGCCACGGCCGCACCAACGCCGAACGCCAGGCCGGGATGGGCGAGGAGCAGGAAAAGGCGCTGATCGACGAGGTACGTGGCGTCTTCCTGGCGCGCGAGGGCCGCGCGCCAGCCGGCTGGCTGGGCCCCTGGGTGAACGAAACCTGGGTTACGCCCGACCTGCTCGCCGAGGCCGGCTTCAGCTACGTGATGGACTGGGCTCACGACGACCAGCCGGTGTGGCTTGCCACCCGCTCGGGCAAAAAACTTCTCGCCATCCCCTACGCGCGGCCGACCAACGACCTGCCGGTGATGCATGGGGGAAAGACGCCGCCTGCCCTGTGGGCCGACATGATGATCGACCAGTTCGATGAGATGCTGCGTCTGTCGAAGAAAACGCCGTTGATCTACAATTTCTCGTTGCATCCTTTCCTGGTCGGCCACCCCTATCGCATGGTGCACCTGCGCCGCGTGGTGGCGCATATCGCGGCGCACCTGGAGCAGGTGTGGTGGACCACGCCGGGGGCGATCGCCGCGCATTGCGCGCAGCTACCGCCGGACACGATCCCTTAAGCCGGCAAAACGTTGCGGAGGAAAGTTGGCTTCAGGCCGCCGACAGGCGCGCGTGCGTGAGGCCGGAGGCGGCGTCCACAAGCGTGAGGCTGTAATCGCAGGCGGTGTGCGGTGAGCGGTTGAAGCGCGCCATCACCACCTGCATCAGCTCGACGAGGACGGTGCGATCCGCGTCATCGAGGTCAGCCTCGGTGAGACCGGCCAGCCGGATCAGCTTGGCAAGCTCCTTGCGGAGTTGCGACGCTTCCTCGACATGGCCGTCGAGGAGATATTTCCACATACGGTAGTGATGCTGGGCCAGCGGCCTGGCGATGTCGGGATAGGGTCGAAGCAAAGCAAAATAGTGCGCGTTGATCCGGTCAATGATGATGGGGGAACCCCATTCAAGCAAATCGCGCCTTGAGTGACCGAGATCGGCCGCTTGCATTGTCTTGCCCCCGAATCGCAGTCATTCGACCGAACGAATCAATGCAAAGAATCATCTCATAACGCCGCTGTACCGCAAGGCAAAAACTGCGTGCAGAGTCAAGAACGTCAATAAATCTGCGTTGAATTACTTCGACATGACCAGCGGGTCGGAACGAACGATCGCTGGCGACAGACATCTGCATCGGCTGCATCAGTCAGGGTGCTCGCACGATGATCGCTTGCGGCGACGCTCGCGGCAAGATTGCCCGGCTGCCGATTCAGCTTTCATGCAGGAACGGAGACGCTTCAAATGTCCTCGCCAGGCTTTTCGAAAAAGAGCAGCAGCGCGCTGATCGGATCTGCGGCGTGTGGCGAATGTCTCCGATGTCCGCTGGCCATCCCCAAATTTGTTTTCGAAATTAGTTGACTAAAGTATGGTACTTTGGATATATAAAATCCCTCGGCGCAATTTCGTTCGAAGGACAGACCCATGAGCAAGACCCCCTCGATGATCCTGTCGGCTTCGCTGATGCACGGCACCGGCATGCACATGGGTTCGTGGCGGGCTCGCGATGGCGCGATCAGCGATTACCTGCGGGCCGACATGTATCTCGACATCGCCAGGAAGGCGGAAGCGGGCAAGTTGCATGCGCTGTTTCTGGCCGACGGCATGACCAATGCGGAAGCGGGAACCGATCGCCCGGCGGGCTCGCTCGATCCGCTCACCGTTCTCTCGGTCATGGCCGGCGCCACCAGCCGCATCGGCCTGGTCGGCACCGCGACGACGACCTACAATCATCCCTATGACGTGGCGCGGCGGTTCGCGACGCTCGATCACCTCAGCGGCGGACGCGCCGCGTGGAATTCCGTTGCCACCTTCCTGCCGCCCGTGGCGGCGCTGTTCGGCGACAAGAACCTGCCCGATCACAGCAAGCGATACGCCCGCGCCGATGAATTCATCAGCGTCGTGCAGCAGCTTTGGGACAGTTGGGAAAGCGATGCCCTGATCGGCGACAAGACCGCCAATGTGTTTGCCGCCAAAGACAAGGTCCATCCGATCGATCACGTCGGTCAGCATTTCTCCGTGCGCGGCACCTTGCCGTTTCCGCGGCCGCCGCAAGGCCGGCCGGTGATCTTTCAGGCCGGTTCGTCGCCCGAGGGACGCGACCAGGCGGCGAAGTTCGCCGATGTGGTGTTCACCGCACAGCATCTGATGGATGACGCGATTGAATTCCGAACCGATATGCGCGCCCGTGCAAAGGCCTACGGCCGCGAGGTGAAAATCCTGCCGGGCATTCTGGCGATCATGGGCGCCACCGACGCGCAGGCGCAGGCGCGCCGGCAATTGCTCGACGAAGCCCTGGGGCTGGGACCAGAGCTGTTGAAACTGTCGCGCCGGGTCGGCGTGGCCGTCGATGCGCTCGAACTCGACAAGCCATTTCCTGTCCACCTGCTCTGCCCCGATGAGGAATTCACCGGATCGAGCGGCTTTCGCCGCACCCTGGTCAATCTGGCGGTAAAGGAAAATCTTACTGTTCGCGAGTTGATCGGCCGTTACGGCGGTGGACATCAGCAGATCGTCGGCACGCCGCAGATGGTGGCCGACATCATCCAGCGCTGGCTCGAAGCCGGCGCCGCCGATGGCTTCAACATCATGGTCGACATGCTGCCGTCGGGCATCGACGACGTCGTCGATCTGCTGGTGCCCGAACTGCAGCGGCGCGGCCTCTTTCATATGGACTACGAGGATACGACCTTGCGCGGTAATCTCGGTCTGGCTGTGCCGGCCGTCGCACGGGTGGCCGAACCCGCGTAACAGGCGACATCGAGATCCGCATGGCAGAGAGCAAGACGCAGGAACATCTCTATCCGGCTGCCGTCGCCGACGCGCGCTATCTGATGCGCCGGGCGTTCCGGATGATCGATGAAGAATCGCGCAAGGTCGGCCTGGAGCCTTTGGAAAACCAGTTGCTCGTACAA
>JAQGJO010000527.1 GCA_028290595.1 Hyphomicrobiales bacterium
CAGCCTGCTCGTCGCCAAGATGATCCTGTTTGAATCGGCGTTGAGTTTTCTGGGCCTCGGCGTTCCGCCCGCAACCCCCACCTGGGGCGCCATGATCGCCGAAGGCCGCAATTATATCGGCAATGCCTGGTGGGTTGCGGCCATGCCGGGCCTCGCTATCTTCATCACTGTCATCGGCATCAATCTGGTCGGCGACCGGCTGCGCGACCTGCTCGATCCGCGGCTGAAGCAGGTGGAGAACTGATCGATGAGCGCGCCGGTTCTCGAGATCCGAAATCTCAAGACTTACTTTGCCAGCGATCGCGGCGAGGTGCGCGCGGTCGATGGCGTGAGCCTTCATATCGATGCCGGCGAGACGCTGGGCGTGGTCGGCGAATCCGGTTCAGGCAAGAGCGTCACGTCGCTCTCGGTGATGCGGCTGATTGCGTCGCCGCCCGGCCGCTATGCCGATGGCGAAATCTTCTTCGAGGGCAGGGACATCCTGAAGCTCGACAAGGCCGCCATGCGCGATCTGCGCGGCAACAAGCTGTCGATGATCTTCCAGGAGCCGATGACCTCGCTCAACCCGGTGTTCACCGTCGGCGCGCAGATCGCCGAGGCGATCATGCTGCATCAGCATCTGTCGCGGCAGGCGGCCTTCAAAAAGGCGATCGACATGCTGCGGCTGGTCAACATCTCCGCGCCTGAACGCCGCGCGCATGAGTTTCCGCATCAGTTGTCCGGCGGCATGCGCCAGAGAGTCATGATCGCCATGGCGCTCTCCTGCAATCCGAAACTGCTGATCGCCGACGAACCGACGACGGCGCTCGACGTGACGATCCAGGCGCAGATTCTCGATCTGATGCGCAAGCTGCGCGCCGAACTCGGCATGGCGATCATGCTGATCACTCATGATCTCGGTATCGTCGCCGAGATGTGCGACAGGGTCGTCGTCATGTATGGCGGCAGGATCGTCGAAGAGGCCGATGTCATCTCGCTGTTCGACAATCCGCTGCATCCCTATAGCGAAGGGCTGCTTGCCTCGATTCCGCGCATCGACGAGGATGTCGAGCAGCTCTACGCCATCGAGGGCAGCGTGCCCAACCCAGCCGACCGCAGCGTGGGCTGCGCTTTCGCGCCGCGCTGCCGCTATGCTTTTGAGCGCTGCCGCAGCGAGACGCCGGTGCTCTCCTCCATCGCGGACGGCCGCAAGGCAGCATGCTTCCTGGCCGGGGAACGGCTTGCTCAGCCGATAACCGAAAGGGCGCTGTCATGACGTCCCCTGAAGCCACGCCCATCCTGTCGGTGCGCGATCTCGTCAAGCATTTCCCTGTCCGCAAGCAGAACATGTTCCAGCGCGGCCGTGACATCGTTCATGCGGTCGATGGCGTCTCCTTCGATATAGGCGAAGGACGCACGCTCGGTCTCGTCGGCGAATCCGGCTGCGGGAAATCGACCCTCGGCAGGGTGATCGTCCGGCTTGAAGAGGCGACGTCCGGCTCGGTCCTCTTCAATGGCAGCGACATGCTGAGCGCCAGGGGCACTGCGTTGCGCACGCTCCGTCGCGACATTCAGTTCATCTTCCAGGATCCTTACGCTTCGCTCGATCCGCGCATGAGCGTCGAGCAGATACTGTCCGAACCGTTCGAGATCCATGGTCTTGAGGGCGGCCCGGCGCGTGCCGCAAAAATCCGCGCGCTGCTCGACGCGGTCGGGCTTCCGGCCTCGCATGTCAGCCGCTTTCCGCATGAATTTTCCGGCGGTCAGCGCCAGCGCATCGGCATCGCCCGGGCGCTGGCGCTCAATCCGAAAGTGATCATCTGCGATGAGCCGGTGTCGGCGCTCGACGTCTCGATCCAGTCGCAGGTGTTGAACCTGTTGACGCAACTGCAGCGCGATCTCGGCCTGTCTTATCTGTTCATCGCTCACGGCCTCGCCGCGGTGAAGCACATCTCGCACGATGTCGGCGTCATGTATCTCGGCAAGCTGGTCGAGATGGCGCCGAAATCGCGCCTCTTCGCAGCGCCAGCCCATCCCTATACGCAGGCGCTGATCTCGGCGATCCCGGTGCCTGATCCGCGCGCCGTCCGCAACCGCACCATCCTGCAGGGCGAAGTGCCGTCGCCGATCCACCCGCCGACAGGCTGTCGCTTTCACACGCGCTGCCCGCGCGCCGCCGAAATCGGCGCGCGTTGCCGCACGGAAGAGCCCAAGCCCGTCGAACTGGCGCCCGGACACCAGGTCGCGTGTCATCTCTACACGCAGCAGAAGGCGACGGCCGTCGCGGCTTAGAACCGCCGGGAACAAAACAGGTTTTCAGCTTCAACGGTGATTCGTGCCGGTTCTGTACAGGCTTTGGTACGCTATTCCCGTTACGGGCGTTCTAGGCGCGACAGGCGGGAAGCATTTGTTAAGTCGGGGCGGGAACCAGAGCATGTCTTGACCCCAGGCCGCGATATGGCTACCCAACCCCTTCGCGGCAGTGAGCCGGCTGGGGGAGGTCCCGGCGGGCTGAGGCGCAATCGGGGTTCGAACTCACCTCCTTGCGGCCCGTGCTTGCGGTTCATCGGAGGGAAGCTGGAACGCCTGCATCGTACAGGAACGATTGAGTGTCCATTTCCTCGCCCGAAAGTCCGCCGCTAGCTGCCGTCCAAAACGAGTCCACTCCCTGGAAGATCCAGAGCTTCCGCGCCTTCGCCACCATGCGCTTCAGCCTGGGCGCGGCGCAGGAGATCATGACCGTGGCGCTGGCCTGGGAAATATTCCAGCGCACCCATAGCACTTTGGCGCTGGGTCTGGTGGGGCTATCGAGCTTCCTGCCTTCCATCCTGCTGTCGCTGGTGACCGGGATCGTGGCCGATCGGCTGGATCGGCGGCACATCATGCTGGCGGCCTGCGGCACCATGGCGGCCTGCGCCCTTGCTCTCTTCCTGTTGAGTTTCAGCCCGTTCATCTGGCCGATCTATATCGTGGTGGCGGTGCAGGGCATCGCCCGCGCCTTCGCACAGCCGGCCAGCAAGGCCATGGTGCCGAACCTGGCGCCGCCAGGCATGTTGAGCAGCCTGATCGCCGCATCCACCGTGGTGCAGGGCGCCGCCACCATCACAGGGCCGGCGATCGGCGGTCTTCTGCTGCCGTTCGGCAATGGCGTTGCGTTCGCGGTGAGCTGTCTGGGCGGCTGCCTGGCCTTTGTCGCCGCCATGGCGCTGGGCTCGCAACGCGCTCGCGGCATCAGCACCGCGCGGCCGAACCTGCCGATGATGTTGGAGGGTTTCAGCTTCATCTGGTCGCGGCCGAAGATCATGGGCGCGATGGGGCTGGATTTCGTCGCCGTGCTGTTCGGCAGCGCCACAGCTCTGTTGCCCTTTTACGTGACCGAAGTGTTCCATGCCGGAGCCTGGGCCATGGGCGCGCTGCGTACCGCCGATGCCATGGGCGCGCTGCTCATGGCGCTCTTTCTCACCCGTTTTCCCATCCGGCGTTATGTCGGGCCCAGGTTGCTGATGGCGGTGGGTCTCTATGGACTGCTGACGATCCTGTTCGGGCTGAGCACCGACATCATCATCGGCCTCGGCCTCATGCTGTTGCTGGGCGCCACCGACACTGTCAGCATGATAACGCGCAACTCGATGGTGCAGATCAACACGCCCGACACGATGCAGGGCCGCGTGGCGGCCGTTCACTCGGTGACGACGGGCGCATCGAACGATCTCGGCCAATTCGAATCCGGCCTGGTGGCGCATGTGATCGGCGGTGTGCCGACCGTCATCGTCGGCGGCGCCGTCGCGATGCTGGCAGCGCTGAGCTGGACCTGGCTGTTTCCCGCCGTCCGCCGCACCGACCGTCTCGACGACACGCTGCCGGAAAGGTAAGCGGCGTCGCATCACTCCAGGTTGCGCTTGTCACTGTCGATGAACGGCAGCCCGGCGCAGTTTTTCTTCGTCCATTCGGGATCTTTCACGCCGGTGATGCAAGGACTCCACGGCCCTTTGTATCCGTCGGGCGTGGGAGGGCCGGCATAAGCGCCGCCGCCCGGACCAGTGTAGGCGCCGCCGCCTGGGCCAGTGTAGAGGCCGCCACCAGGACCAGCATACATGCCGCCACCCGGACCCGCGTAGAGTCCGCCGCCGGGGCCGGAAAACAGCCCTCCGCCCGGACCGGTGTAAGCACCACCGCCCGGGCCAGCAGCGAGACCGCCACCCGGCCCGCTGTAGCAAGCCCCGCCGACACCGGTGTAGCCATGGCACTCGGCACGCGCCGTCGATGAGAGGCTGCCGGTGATCGTGATGGTTAACAGCAGAGTTCTGACGATAGGCATGGACGCGTTGTCCTGAGGCTGCCCTTGCAGAACGCGCGCATAGGAGATT
>JAQGJO010000539.1 GCA_028290595.1 Hyphomicrobiales bacterium
CGAACGCGTGGCGCTCGGCACCGACGAATCCTTCCCGCCGGCGGGTCGCGATCCGCTGGCCAGCATCAAGGCCGCGGGATTTTCCGCGGCCGACATTGAACTGATTACCGAAGCCAACCCGCGACGCCTGTTTCCCCGATTGCCCTGACAGGTTCGCCACGTATTCAACGCATTGGAAGGACTATTACCGATGATGCTGAAACCCTTGCTTGTCGCCACCGTCATCGCCCTCGCATTGGGCAGCGCCCAGGCGCAGGACATCAAGACCGTCAAGGTCGGCACCACCAACCTGTCGTCGGATATCGGCCTGTTCCTCGCGCAGAAGCGCGGCTACTTCACGGAAGAAGGCATCAAGGTCGAACTGATCCCGTTCGACTCCGGCGCCAAGATGGTGGCCCCCTTGGGGGCCGGCGATCTCGACGTCTCGGCCGCTGCGGCGTCGGCGGGGCTCTACAATGCGGTGAACCGCGGCCTGAAGCTGAAGATCGTCGCCGACAAGGGCACCAATATCGCCGGCTACAGCTACAAGGCGCTGACCGTGCGGAAGGATTTAATCGACTCCGGCGCGTTCAAGTCGCTGGCCGACCTGAAGGGCAAGAAGGTCGCCATCATCGCCAACGGCGCGGCAGATGAATCGGTGATCAACCAGGCGCTGAAGAAGGCGGGGCTGAAGGACGACGACATCGAGAAGGTGTTCCTGCCGTTCCCGCAGCAGCTGCCGGCCTTCAGCAACAAGGCGATCGACGCCGCGATTTCCGCCGAACCGAGCATCACCGCCATGGTGCGTAACAACGTCGCGGTGCGCTTCGTCGGGCTCGACGATTTCTATCCGGTGCAGCAGACCGCCATGCTGCTGATCAACGGCAAGTTTGCCGAGGACCGCAAGACCCTCACCGCCTTCCTGAAGGCCTATCTGCGCGGCGTCCGCGCCTATGATGCCACGCTGAAAGACGGCAGGATCGCCGGCCCCGGCGCCGAGGCGATGATCAAAGACATTGCCGAGATGACCGGGATCAAGGACATGACGTTGCTCGACCAGATGGTGCCGGTGTTCATCGATCCCGACGGCCGCGTCGATCCCGCGAGCATCGAGACCGATCTCGCCTATTTCAAGTCGCGCGGTTTGGTGACCTCCGACATCACCACGTCAAGCGTGGTGGATATGTCGTTCGTCGATGCGCTGAAGCTGGTGCTGGGGCCGTTCGCGCGGCCGAAGTAAAGCGGCCCGAAGCGGTGCGAAAGGAGTGTCGATGACAGCGCAGGCCACGACAACGGAGCGTTCGGCGCAAGGCAACGCGCTGCCCAAGATCAGCCTGCGCGACGTTACCAAACGCCACGGCGAAAGCGTCGCGCTCGACAGCATTACCCTCGACATTCCCGCCAGTACCTTCTTTGTGGTGGTCGGTCCTTCCGGCTGCGGCAAGACCACGCTGCTACGCATGCTCGCGGGGCTGGATGCGCCGAGCGACGGCGAGATCCGTTTCAGCGATCGCGCGCCGGGCCGGCCGCAGAACGCCATGGTGTTCCAGGGCGACTCGCTGTTTCCCTGGATGACGGTGTGGGAGAACGCCGCCTATGGCCTGAAGATGCGCACCGTCGCCGCGTCTATAATCACCGAAGTGGTCGGCCACTATCTCGGCAAGACCGGCATGTACGGCGCCCGAGCGCTGTATCCGCATCAGCTGTCCGGCGGCATGCGGCAGCGCGTCTCGATCGCGCGCGCCTTTGCCAATGACCCGGACATTCTGCTGATGGACGAGCCGTTCTCTGCGCTCGACGAGCAGAACAAGACGCTGCTGCACGAGGAGCTGTTGCGGATCTGGGAAGAGACGCGTAAGACCGTGGTGTTCATCACCCACAGCGTCGACGAGGCGGTAACGCTTGGCGACCGCATCATGGTGATGACCGCCGGCCCCGGCCGCATCAAGACCATCGTCGATGTCGATCTGCCGCGGCCGCGCAATGTCGTCGAACTCCGGCATACGCCGGCCTATGGCGAACTGGTCTACAATATCTGGGCGCAGCTGCGCGATGAGGTCGATCGCGCCCGCAGCCAGGAACCGGGGAGCGGATCATGACGCCCCGCCGCGGCGCTGCATGGGCCTGGAGCGAGCGCAGCATCAGCATTCTGTCGCCGTTGATCTTGCTCGGGCTGTGGGAGATCTGCGCCCGTACCCATCTGATCGATGTCAGATTCTTTCCGGCGCCGACGAACATCATCAAGCATCTGTTCGATCTCGCCGCCTCCGGCGCGCTATGGAAGCATGTAGGCGCCAGCCTGTATCGGCTGGGAGTTGGCTTCGTGGTCGGCTGCATCCCGGCCATCGTGATCGGATTGGCCATCGGGCTGTACCGGCCGGTGCGTGCGGCGTTCGATCCGCTGATTTCCGCTACCTATCCGATTCCGAAGAGTTCTTTGCTGCCGCTGATCCTGTTGATCTTCGGCCTCGGCGAAAGTTCGAAGATCGCCAGGGTGGCGATCGGCGTGTTCTACCCGGTGGTCATCAATACTGCCGCGGGCGTGCG
>JAQGJO010000589.1 GCA_028290595.1 Hyphomicrobiales bacterium
CTAGCCGAAGGTGCACGACGACGCATAGGCGACACCAATCTTGTTTTTGCATCACTGCACGATCTGCTTGCTTTGCTGGCCTGCGGCGATACCCAAGGCGCGCGCCAACTGATTGACAGCTTGCGCCTATGCGCTGCCGAGCTCGTCAATGACCAGGGCCGCGTCGCGCGCGACATCGGCATTCCCCTGGCCGAGGCCCTGGAAAGCGCCCATGCCGCTGACCGGATCGGCACGGAACTCGGACAACTGACCGGCCGCATGCAGCAGTTGGGCGGCAGCCACGCCCAGCGCGACGTCTTCCTGCGGACGCTGATCGCCTTCGCCGCCGACGCCGGCGCGAAAAGCCTGGCACAGAAGCTGCTCGCCTTCCGGCATACGATCAGATCGCAGGACCGCTTCTCCCGCACGGTGCTCGCCCGCCTTCATCCGCATTCCCAGACACTTGAGTTAAAAGCCCATGCCGTCGCCTGACGGCCGCCGAAGACCGGAAGCAGTCGGAGACAAGCTTCCGTGCAAGCATTCGTGATCGTGCCCGTCTTGATGCCTTTTGACTGCCATGTCATTGACATAGGCATGTCCGGAACCGTCCGATGACCAGTCTTGCCACGCAGCCGAAAGCGAGAGTCAGAGACCCCCGTCTCGACTTCTTTCGCGGCGTCGGCATGTTCATCATTCTGATGGCGCATATGCCCGAAAACCTGTGGGCGCAATGGATCCCGGCGCGGTTCGGGTTCAGCGACGCCGCCGATCTTTTCGTCTTCTGTTCGGGCATGGCATCGGCCATCGCCTTTGGGGGCGCCTTCGCCTCGCGCGGCTGGCTGATGGGCGCGGCGCGTATCGTCCACCGGGTCTGGCAGGTCTATTGGGCGCATATCGGCTCGTTCATCGTCGTCGTCTCGCTTGCGATTATCGCCGACCGCTGGACCGGTACGCATTTTTACACCAGCGAACGCCTGAACCTCGATCCGTTCTTTGCCGACGTGCAGGGAAACTTCGCCAGACTGGCGACGCTGACTTACATCCCCGATTGGTTCGACATCCTGCCGATGTATCTCGTGCTGCTGGCGATGATCCCCATCGTCATGGCGCTGGCCTCGATCAATCGCTGGCTCGTCGCCGCTTTCGTTCTGGCGCTGTGGGTCGCAGCCAATGTCTTCGGCGTCAATCTCGTCGCCGATCCGGCAACCAGCCGGCTGTGGTATTTCAATCCACTCGGCTGGGCGCTGATCTTCTTCACCGGCTTTGGCTTCATGCGCGGCTGGATCCCTGCGCCGCCGGTAGACAGGCGGCTCATCATCGCCGCGATCGTTCTCGTCGTCGCTTTGATCCCGCCCTCCTGTCAGTTGATGTTTGCCTGCGATGGCGGCTGGGGCGCATCGATCGGCCTCGACGGCGCCTATCGCACGCTGGCGGAATGGAACAGCAAGACCAGCTATGGACCGCTGCGCTATCTGCACTTTCTCGCCACCGCCTATCTGGCGTGGGTCGCCGTCGGCGAAGGCGGACGGCGTCTGACCGGCCCGTTCATCGAGGTGATGCGCCGCGTCGGCCAGCAGACGCTCGCGGTTTTCCTGACCGGGCTGTTCATGTCGCAGGCCTGCGGCATGCTGCTCGACTGGCTCGGCCACAGCTTCCTCACGTCGACAGCCGTCAATCTATTCGGCATGGCGGTGCTCACCGCGGCAGCCTTCATTGTCGGTTGGTTCAAATCGACGCCGTGGCGCGAACGTAAGCCGACGGCCGCACAGCCAGCGCAGGAGCGCGCGGCAAACCATCCGGCAAATGCGAGAACGCGCCCCGATCAACACACACAACAAGGCGTGCCGCAACCGGCGCGTTCACAATCATGATTCTGATTCTGATCGTGGCCTGGGCGCTTGTGGTCAGCCGGCGTGCGGTAGCAGCGCGGCTTTCACTTTCTTGAAGCGTGACGACCAGCGATGCCGGCTCTGCTCGCGATCGACCACCTGCTGGTCGAGAACCCAGTTGAGCTGGATCGCCCGGCGTGGGCCTGCGAAAGGCTTGTGGCCATGCCATGAGTTGTCGGAACGGCGGAACGCCAGCAAGGTGCCGCCATAGGGAGGCACTTCGGCGGCATAGGCCTCAAGATCGTCGCCGGACCGCAGCACCCGCAGACGCCCGCCGTCGGACTCCCACTTCGGGTTCATGTAGAGCAGGACAGTGATGATCTTGGTGCGCGAATCCGTGTGGATTTCGCCATCGGTGTCGCGCACGAAACCGCGCACCGTATACATGGTCGGACGGCCGGTGAGATCGACGCCGAACTTGCCTTCGATCGCCCGGCGGAACGTCTCGCCTTCGAGTTCGCCCATCAGGCCGGCGAAAGCGCCGTCGATCGTCAATTCCGACGGCGGATGCGACCCGGGGCCGGGCACATCGGGAAAATCCTCACTGACTTTGGCGAACAGGTCCGGTGTGACGAAATTCTCGACGATCAGATAGTCGTACGGATCGCTTTGCAGCGGCGTGCGGTCGAGCTGATCGTAATTGAGATAAGTCATGAAATGTCCGATGCAGACTTACAGCGAATAGGCCGACGCGATGGTGAGCGCCTGCTTCATGTCTCCTACCGTGATCGGCTTCTTCAGCCCCTTGGCCGTCGCTTTGAGCACCGCGGACAATTGCGCGCTGGCGCCATCGAGCTTGAGCGGATCGTCTTCCGGCCCTTGCGCCACGGCGCTTTTGAGCGCCGCCATATCGCCCGGCTCGCCACCGGTCTGCACCGCAAGCGCGATCGCCAGCGGCGCGAAGCTGTCCATCCGCGAGCGCGCCAGACGATAAATATTGATGAACCGCAACACGTGGCGCGGCGACCGCCCCGCTACGTCAGAGAGCGCTTCAAGCAGCGCGGCCTCGCCCTGGCGCATCGGCGCGTCGAGGCTCGAAGCCGTGGCGTCGAACTGCGGCAAGCGCGGATCGCCCCGGCCGGCGCCGTTCAGCAATCCCTTGACGAAGTCACCGTAATTCAACTTCGCCGCATTGGCGACGTTGAGCGGGGTCTGCACCAGTTTCGACAGCCGTGCGCGACCCTCGGCGCTGGCGCCAAGCGTAGAACTGTCAGCCGCGACGATGGCGACAAACGGGCTGTGCGCCATGGCCTGCGTTGCTTCATCGAGAAAATTCAGGGCGCTTGGACCATCGAGCGCATCGACGTTGTCGATGGCGACGACGATACGCTGCGGCGCGTGAGCATTCTTGGAACCGGTTTCGAGTGCCCGCAGAAAGCCCCGGGCATCGCCGTCGCCTGCCGGGTTGGCTTTGGCCGCGAAAGGCGAAACCGTCATGGCCGTAGTACGCGCTCCCTGGGCGACGACAATCCGTTCCGCCTCTTCGGCACGGCGCGACTGCGTCTCCACATCCATGTTGAGATCGTCGACAAGCCGCGCCTGGTTCGAGACCAGATGATCGAGATCCTGCCGCCGCGCATCCATATCGGCCTGAAGATGGCTGACGCCGCGGAAGATCGGCGTCACGAAGCGCAGCGCCCGCACCACATTGAGCGCCAGCATGGCCAGGACAAGCCAGTTGCACAACGACCGCAACGTGCCGAGCCAGCCCGCATTGTTCTGCAGGAAGGTCACCGTCGGCTGTAGGCCCTCGCTCTGCCCGCGCAGCCACGCGATCCATGACGGCTGCGACGCTTCCGCATGGCCGAGCGCCCAGGCGAGCACATAAAAGATCACCGCCCAGACCAGCAGTTTCGTCTGGCCGCGAAAGGCCCACATGGAATGCAGGAAGGTCGAGACGCGGCCCATCAGTCCGCCACGCTCGGCAACGTCGCGCACCAGGTCCTTATAGGTCGCGACCGGATCACCGCTATCGAAACCGAACGAACGCAGACGATTCTCGATCCGGCTGCGATTGCTGCGGGCGTATGAATCGATCCGCGAGCCGGATGTCTGATAGAGCACCGTCTCAGCAAGGCGCGCCTTGCGGCCTGACAACTCGTGCAATTGCTGCCGTTCGGCGTCGAGTTTGCGGCGTAGTTCAATCAGCCGCTCGCTGGCGACCCTGGCAGCCGCATGCGGATCGATCGCGCCCGCAGCAACCTCATCGGCGAATTTGGCGAATGCGCCATCGGCCGGCGGCTTGCGCAGGGCGTCAAAGACGGCGGAGGCAAGCGCATTGGCGACATTGCCCTGGGCTTTCGCGGCATCGATCCGCGCCACGGCCAGGCGCGAGATGAACGGGCTCTTCGGCCCGGCTTTGGCAGCCGCGTCGCGCAGGCTCTCGACCATGGCGACCAGGCGATTGAGCGCGAAACTCTTGCCCGAGCCGGCGGGGCCGAAAACGCCGATGGTCAGCGCGCCGGTTGTGCCGGTGTGGGCGGCAAGCTCGGCCAAGCCGCTCAGGGCGCCGTCGAGGCCGAACGCATCCGCACCCTGGGGCGCATCGGCAATATAAGGACGATAGCGCCCGGCACTTCCCTGAGCCTCCGGGCCGTCCAATTTCGGCGTCAGCGCGGATTTTGCGGCTTGAATATCAGTTGCGGGAGGAAGTTGGGTGGAATCGCTCAAGAAATGTCTCCCGGACAGGTACACGAAGGTAAGATTCTGCTGCGCGCTCTTTTAACATAACCGAGGTGACCCGATATAGACGCAATATGGCTCATTCGCGACATTGCCACCCTGCGGCTGCGACAGCGCTGGACCCGCAGGCGGCACGCCGCTAAAACCCTCACGAATTCCAGTTCCTAAACAACAGCAAGTCAGGATATGACGCCTATGGCGCGCCAGTTCATTTATCATATGCAAGGCCTCAACAAGACCTGGCCGGGCGGCAAAAAGGTGCTCGAAAACATTCACTTGTCGTTCTATCCGGACGCCAAGATCGGCGTGCTCGGCGTCAACGGCTCGGGTAAATCGACGCTTCTGCGCATTATGTCCGGCCTCGACACGGAATTCACTGGCGAGGGCTTTGTCGCCGAAGGCGCCCGCGTCGGCTATCTGCCGCAGGAGCCCCATCTGGACGAAAGCCTCGACGTGCTCGGCAATGTGATGCTGGGCGTCAAGCCGAAGAAGGACATTCTCGACCGCTATAACGAGCTGGCGATGAATTATTCCGACGAATCGGCCGATGAGATGACCCGCCTGCAGGACGAGATCGAAGCCCTGGGCCTATGGGATCTCGACAGCCAGGTCGAGCAGGCCATGGACGCGCTGGGCTGCCCGCCGAACGATTGGGAAGTCGCAAACCTGTCAGGCGGCGAGCGCCGGCGCGTCGCTCTGTGCAAATTGCTGCTGGAAAAGCCGGAACTGCTGCTGCTCGACGAACCGACCAACCATCTCGACGCCGAAACCGTGAACTGGCTCGAAGGCCATCTGCGCGACTACCCCGGCGCCATTCTCATCGTCACCCATGACCGGTACTTTCTCGACAATGTGACGAGCTGGATTCTCGAACTCGATCGCGGCAAGGGCATTCCCTACGAAGGCAATTACTCTGCCTGGTTGCAGCAGAAGCAGAAGCGCCTCGCCCAGGAAAACAGCGAAGACAAGGCGCGCCAGCGCGCGCTCGAAGCCGAATCCGAATGGATCGCGTCTTCGCCGCGCGCCCGCCAGGCCAAGAGCAAGGCGCGTATTTCGCGCTATGACGAACTGCTGGCCAAGCAGAACGACAAGGCGCCGTCGACCGCGCAGATCATCATTCCGGTCGCCGAACGGCTGGGCAACAATGTCATCGACTTCGAACATCTGTCGAAGGGTTTTGGCGAAAAGCTGCTGATCGACGATCTGTCATTCAAACTGCCGCCCGGCGGCATCGTTGGTGTGATCGGCCCCAACGGCGCCGGCAAGACGACCCTGTTCCGCATGATCACCGGCCAGGACAAGCCCGATGCCGGCACGCTCGCCATCGGCGAGAGCGTCCAGCTCGGTTATGTCGACCAGTCGCGCGACAGCCTCGACGACAAGAAGACCGTCTGGGAGGAAATCTCCGGCGGCAACGACATCATCTATCTCGGCAAGCGCGAGATCAATTCGCGCGGCTATTGCTCGACCTTCAACTTCAAGGGGCCGGACCAGCAGAAGAAAGTCGGCATGCTGTCGGGCGGTGAACGCAACCGCGTGCATCTCGCCAAAATGCTCAAGAGCGGCGCCAACCTGCTGCTGCTCGACGAACCGACCAACGATCTCGACGTCGACACCTTGCGGGCGCTTGAGGAGGCGCTGACGGATTTTGCCGGCTGCGCCGTCATCATCTCCCATGACCGCTTCTTCCTCGACCGCATCGCCACCCACATTCTTTCGTTCGAGGGCGACAGCCATGTGGAATGGTTCGAGGGCAATTTCCAGGACTATGAGGAAGACAAGAAGCGCCGCCTGGGCAATGACAGCATCATCCCCAAGCGCCTGAAATATAAAAAGTTCGCGCGCTGAAGCTAGAGCATTTTCAAGCGAAGTGGACGCCGGTTCGCGTGAAGAAAATGCTCTCTTTAAGAAGCTAGACGCGTCTTTCCGATCCCATTGGATCGGAAAACGCT
>JAQGJO010000036.1 GCA_028290595.1 Hyphomicrobiales bacterium
ACCATCCCGATGTCGTCGCCGAAGTGAAAGCTGCCTTCGAGCGCTACAACAAAGCCATCGAGACCGGCGATACAGAAACCCTGAACACGCTGTTCTGGAATTCGCCGCTGACGGTTCGGTTCGGGCCGACCGAGCATCTGTTCGGCTATGCCGAGATTTCCAGCTTTCGGTCCGGTGTCTGGAAGAGCGGGCCGCCGCGCGTGATCGAACGCATAGCCATCACTGCACTTGGCCAAGATGTAGCGACGACCAATGCGATGTTCCGCACCGCCGGCGGCAGGATCACCCGTCAGTCGCAGACCTGGGCGCGCGTTCCCGAGGGCTGGCGCATCGTCGCCGCGCATGTGAGCCCGTTTCCCGATTGATGCGCGTGACGGCGCATCAAATCGCGATCCAGTAGGGGGACGTCTGGTAATAGTCGTGAATGCTCTTTTCATAGGCGGGATCGCCCCATTTGGGCGCCTCGTCGCGCCCATAGGCCGGCGCCTTCTCAAGCTGTTCGATGGTCAGACCGACGACATAGCCGCCCTGCCGCGTATCGTACTTAAGGTTTGCCCACGGCAGCGGATGATAGCGTTCGCCGATCGATAGAAAGCCGCCAAACGACATGATCGCATAAGCAATCTTGCCGCTCTTCTTGTCGATCATGATGTCGTAGATTTCTCCAAGCTGATCGCCGGCTGTATTGTAGACATTCGTGCCTTTAACTTTGCCGGCAGAGATCAGCGCGGTGGTTTCATCAAGCGCTTCCATCGTCAACTCCTCAGCTTTTCGCAGCGATGAACGACCCGTCTCCGGCCGAAATCCGCCGCTGTCTAAAGGTCAATGCACGCGCCGGACGAAAGGTTGCAGACCCACGGATCGGGCGTCTCTGCTCCCATTTGCTTCGCAGCAGACCGCAGACTAGTTTGCCCGCTTGAGCGAACCGCCTGGGAATTCGGCCTTCCGTGCCGGAACAATGCGCGTTTGCCTGTCCGAGGGAGAGCATATGTTTTACAGGATCATTGCCGCTGCGGTCGTGCTTGCCGCAGGTCTGTCGGCGCAGGAAGCCGCCGCCCAGGAAAAGCTCAGGCTGGCCATCGGCCAGCGCGGCAATTGGGACACCTCGCTGCCGGAGCTCGGCACCCAGAAGGGCATTTTCAAGAAGCATGGCCTTGAGCTTGAAATGCTCTATACGCAAGGCAGCGGCGAAACCATTCAGGCGGTCATTTCCGGCTCGGCCGATGTCGGCCTCGCAGCCGGCCATACCGGCGTGATGGCGGCCTTCGACAAGGGCGCACCGGTTCGCCCGATCAGCAATTCGATGACGGGCGCCGACGATCTTTACTGGTATGTGCCGGCGAATTCGCCGATCAAGTCGATCCAGGATGCCGGCGGCAAGACCATCTCCTATTCGACGCGCGGCTCCTCGACCAATGTCGCCGTTCTCGGCTTCATCAACTACTTCAAGGTCGACATGAAGCCGACGCCGGTCGGCGGCCCGGCGTCCTCCTTCGCCCAGACCATGTCCGGCCAGGTCGACATCGGCTGGTCGTCGGCGCCGCTCAACCTGCAGGACGTGAAGAGCGGACGCATCCGCATTCTCGTGCGTCAATCGCAGGTGCCGAAGTACGAGAATATGACCGTCCGCATCAATATCTCGAACCTGCAGACGATCCAGAGCCACAAGGCCGCGCTGGAAAAATTCTACGCCGCCTATGCCGAGACGCTCGACTGGATGTATTCCGATCCCGACGCCCTGAAACGCTGGTCCGAATGGACGCAGACCCCGCTCGATGTCGCAACCGGCATGCGCGACGAATTCTTCCCCAAGAAGAACCTGCTGCTTGAGCGTCTCTCGGGCGTCGATGACACCATGGCTGACGCTGTCGAGATGAAGTTCCTGCCCAAGCCGCTGGAAAAGGACAAGCTGACGGAATTCTACAAGGACTATTACAAAAAGCCTTGAAGAATGGCCGCAGCGAATGCCATTCCCGACGCGCGTAGCGCGAGCGGAACCCAGGCCTTGCAGCGCGTCGACGCCGGGCGCTTGCCTATGAATACGGGCCGTGAAGCGCTGCACCGCCAGGTCTGGATCCCCGCTCGCGCCTGCGGCGCGTCGGGGATGACAGAGGGGCGATGCACCCTGGCACCCGACTTGCTTTGCCCCACCATTGAAATGGAGGCTCATTAATGAACAGTGTTCTTTTTTCGCGACGCAAAGTGCTGGTTGCTGGAGCAAGCGCCGCTGTCGCAGCGCCTATTCTGCGCGCACGGCCGGCCCGCGCGGCAACCAAGCTGCGCTTTCTGATGAACTGGTTCGCGGAAGCCGAACACGGCGGCTTCTATCAGGCAAAAGCCACCGGGCTTTATGAAAAGGCCGGCTTCGACGTCGAGCTGATGCAGGGCGGCCCGCAACTCAATGCAGTCCAGCTTCTGCTTGGCGGCGAAGCCGATGTTATCCTCGGCTACGATCTGCAGCTTCTCAGCGCCGTGGAAAAAAACCTGCCCCTGCGCGCCATCGCCGCCTCGTTCCAGACCGATCTGCAAGGCCTGATGACACGCCCGAACGTGAAATCATTTGCCGACCTGAAAGGCCGCAAGGTCTATATCGCCAACAGCGGCTACACGACCTATTGGCCGTGGCTCAAAAAGAAATTCAACTTCACCGATGAGATGGCGGCACCAAAAGGCGTTGGGCTGCAGACCTTCTTCGCCGATCCGACATCGGCCGCAGCCGGCTATATCACCGCCGAGCCCTATTACGCCAAGCAGCGCAACGAGGACGTGAATTTTCTGTTGTTCTCGAATGACGGCTGGCCGACCTACACGAATCCGCTTGTCGCCAGCACTGAATATCTCGCCAAGCACAAGGATCTCATCCGTCCTTTCCTCAAGGCTTCGATGGAAGGCTGGAAGTCCTATATGGCTGATCCGACACCGGGCAATAATCTCATCAAGCAGATGAACCCGAAGATGGATGACGGCCAGATCGACTTCAGCCTGGCGCGCATGCGCGACATCAAGACATTGGAAAGCGGCGATGCCGCCAAATTGGGTCTTGGCTGCATGACCGAGGACCGCTGGCGCAAGACCCGCGACTTCATGGTCGAGGTCAATCTGCTCAAACCCGAAACCGATTGGAAACAGGCCTTCACCACCGAATTCATCGACGACGTTCACGTCATGCCGTCGTGAATTCTGCCGTCGTGAAAACAAAAGCGGCGCGGACATCAGTCCGCGCCGTTGTACATTAGGGCGCTGCCGCAGTCATTTCCTTGCGATAGGTATAGAACTTGTTGAATTTCGACAGCAGGAACTGTCCGGCGCTCATATCCGGCATGCCATCGAAGACCGAGTCGAAATCCGGATCGTAGAAGAACGGGATCGAATAGCGCCCGATCCCGGCGCGATTGATGACGCGATGCGGGGCCGAGCGAAATGCCCCGCCGGTCATCTTCTCCACCATGTCTCCAAGGTTGATGACAAACGCGTCGGCGCGCGGCGCAACGCCGACGATCTCGTTGCCGGGCGTGCGAACCTCCAGGCCACCGGCGGAATCCTGCGCGAGAATGGTCAGGAACCCGTAGTCCTGATGTTCGGCGGCACCATGCTCGCGCTCTTCGACACGGCTGTTGGGCGGATAGTGGAACAGCCGCATGAAGGCGATCGGCTTGCGATAGCGCGCGCGCAGATCGGCCGGTTGCATGCCGAGACACAGCGCCAGCGGTCCCAGCAGCCGGTCGCCCAGTTTGATCATCTCTGCGAAATACGCTTCGACGTCGTCGCGATAGCCCGGCAGATCGGGCCAGCGATTGACACCGTGCAACGGCTTGCCGGCGAGAATGTCCGGATCATCCGGTGTCAGCGGCAGGCCGAGATTGAAGCTTTCCTTGAGGTCCGGCAGATTGCCTTCGTAGACGGTCTGGTGCATCGGCGCGTAGCCGCGATTGCTCTTGTCGATTTTCAGCGCCAGCCGCACATCCAGCGGCAGTTCAAAAAACCGCTTCGCCGCGCCAAAGGCCTTCTGCGTCGACGCCGCGGGAACGCCATGGCCGATAAGTTCGAACGCGCCCCAGGTCCGCAGCACGCCATCCAGCACCCGCGCAACGGCAGCATCGCCATCGGCGTCGCCGGCCACGATCGGCGTCAGATCAATCGTCGGAATAGTTTCACTCATGCGCTGCTCCTTGTCTGCTCCCTGGGGTCTGCTGCCGGAACGAGCAATGGACATGCCATGCAGCCACATTGAATAGTAACCGCCTTTGGAAGCCAAACGAGCGATAATTGGGCGATTTGATCAAAAACAGTGCAATGCTGCTTTTTCTATCAGCTCGACAAGTCAGCTTGTGTACTATCCCTTTGGAAGCACCTTCATCGAGCCCAAAAATGCCTCTGAAACTCGCCATTCCGGATTTTATTTCCAACTCGTATTTCCCCGCCATCGCTGCTGTTGAACTGGGTTTCTTCGCCCGCGAAGGGCTTGATGTCACCCTTGAGCTGATGGTTCCGATCGAAACCGCCTTCGAAGGCATGCGCAACGACACCGTGCATTTCGTCGGCGGCTCGGCCCATCTGATGGTCGGCGGCTTTCCGGAATGGGACGGCGTCAAGCTGATCTGTGCCCAGTCGCAAGGCATGTACTGGTTTCTGGTTGTTCATGCCGATCTTGGCCTGCGCCATGGCGATCTGGCCGGCCTGCGTGGCCTGCGCATCGGCGCCGCGCCCTGGGTCGCCATGGGGCTGCGCCGCCTGCTGATCGAAGCCGGCCTCGACGCCTCGGAAAATAACATCACGATCGAGCCGATTCCGGGCGCCCATGGCGCCGGCATCAATTTCGGCGTCACCGCCGCCAAGGCGCTTGAGGAAAAACGCGTCGACGGCTTCTGGGCCAACGGTATGGGCGCCGAAATCGCCATCCGCAACGGCATCGGCACGATGCTGCTCGATGCCCGGCGCGGCGACGGGCCAAAACCCTGTTTCGACTATACGATGGCCTCGATCGCCGTCACCGACGATTTTCTCAAAGCTCATCCCGATGCCGCCAAGGCCGCCGTGCGCGCCATGGCCGCAACCCATCGCGCCCTGAAAGCCGACATCTCGCTCGCCGGCAAGGTCGGCCGCGCCCTGTTTCCAGCGATGGAAGCAGAGTTGATTGTCGATCTCGTACGGCGCGATCTTCCCTATTATGATACGGTGATCACGCCTGAATTCGTGACCGCGATGGCGCAATTCTCACGCGACGCCGGCATTCTCAAGGGTACCCCCTCGTATACGGATGTCGTAGCAGACGGCATGAGTAAATTCTGGAGTTCATGATGACAACGCCGGTTCGCATCGCAAGCTGGGATGAATCTGCGGCAACCCTGGTCGATGTCGCAAGCGGCCGTAAACCGGCCGATATCGTCGTCCGCAACGGCCGCTGGGTGAATGTCTATTCCGGCGAGATCATCGCAGGAACGGATATCGCGATCGTCGCCGGCCGCTTCGCCTATGTCGGCCCTTCGGCCCAGCATGCCATCGGACCCGACACAAAAGTCATCGAAGCGAACGGCCGCTATCTCGTGCC
>JAQGJO010000046.1 GCA_028290595.1 Hyphomicrobiales bacterium
GAAATACTCGCGTGACGCGGTGGGATCCAGAATAGGCGCGAACATGCGCATGAAGGCATCTTGTTCGACAACGACTTGTACGGCCATGAATTCAATTTCCTGCAATCGCTGCGCGAAGCTGCTGGACGAGCGCATCCGGCGCGTCGTCGATAACTTTCAAGAGCTTGGTGACGGTCTCTGGCGAGACCATGCCGCCCGACACCCGCATCATCGCAATCTGGCGCTGGTACTCAGGATCTTTCGCCGTCTGGGCAAAGGCACTCTGCAGGATCTTTGCCTGTTCGGTCGGCACATCCGGGGGGAGAACGATCGGATAGGCGGCCGTAAACTTGATTCCATAAAGCCGCAGCATTTCCTTGACGTCATGATCGGTTGCCAGCTCGACGGCGGTTGGAACATCCGGCAGATCTGAAATGCGATCAGTGCCAAACTGCGCCAGAACGCGAATTTTTCCATCACGAAACCAGTCGGGACGCGCGGTCATCAAGGCGGCATAGGTTGTCACGCCACCTTCGATTTCACCGCGTTCGAAGGCGACGATATAATCCGCGACACCCTTGTAGCCCGAGACAACCTTGATCTTCGTGCCAAGCAGCTTGTTGCAGAGATTGGCGAGGATCGTGCTGTCCGCACCGGCGCCCGTTGAAGCAAAGGCGGGGCTCTGGGTTCGCAGATCCGCGAAGGTCTTGATGGGAGAATTCGCTCCAACCCACGCGATCGCCGGATCCTGGCCAGGCGTGCCAACCCAGATCATGCGCGACAGATCGAACTGCGCATTACCGCTCGCACCCGACACCAGCTTGAGCGAGGGCTCCAGCAAGACGGTATTCATTGGAAAGCCGATCGCTGTGCCATCCTTCGCAGCGCGATTGTAAAGGTAGTTCATCATCGTCAGGCTGCCGGCGCCCGGCATGTTCTCGACGATGATCCGCGGATTTCCGGGAATGTATTTGCCGAGGTGCGCGGCCAGGATGCGTGGCGCCAGGTCATAGGCGCCGCCCGGCGGGATGCCGACATAGAAATGCAGCGTCTTTCCGCTGAAATAATCGGCGGCAATTGCCTGATGGGCCATCGGCAGGCTGACGAGGTTGCCCGCAGCCAGAAACAGCCAGTCTCTCCGTGTAAACCGCGTCATTGATCCTCCCTCATTCCAATTCGGTGCAGATTTAGGTAACGTCGTTACCAATAGATCGCAGGCTGTCAAGGTAACGAGCACACAGAATGAGCCATGAACTAAGCTATGACGGCCAGGACGGCATATTTCTGTCAGGCGTGGCTCGGGCGTTCGCGATCCTTGAGGATTTATCGGTCGTCGGGGAGCGAAGCCTGTCCGACATCGCGCGCAAGCTCGCCGTGAACAAGAACATCGCCTTCCGGTTGCTGCGCACCCTGGAGCAGCTCGGATACATCTATGAATATCCTGCGAGCCACTGTTTTCGGCTGACCTACAAACTGTCGAACGTCGTTCGGATCCAGTGGCTCAGCGACGACGTGCTGTCTCAGGCACAACCGCTGCTCAGGGCGCTGGCGCGGGACTCAGGCGAACTGGTGCGGCTCGCCATATGCAGCAACGACCGTCTCGAGTGGGTCTTTGCCGAAACCGGCTCGAAGCGCCTGTTGCGTATCGATCCGGCCTATCCGGGTCCCATCATCCCGCACGTTCACGCCACCAGCAAAGCCTGGCTCATGACGTTGGAACCCAAGGCCTTGGATGCTCAGTTGAAAGCGATGAAGTTTGACGCCTATACCCCGCAGACGTTGACGAGCGCGAAAGCGCTCCGGCAATTTCTCGACATATCAAGGCAGCAGGGCTTCGCCCTGAGTTACGACGAGCGCGACCTCGGCGTTGCCGCGGTTGCGGCGCCGGTTATCGCCGGTGGACGGCAGCATCCTTCGCCGACCTGCGCAGCCGTCGTCAGCATCTCCGTACCATCCTCGCGTGTCACCCGCGATCAGCTTGCAAAGGAGTTCGGCCCAATGGTGACGCGAGCGGCCGACCGCTTGTCGACGTTCTGGCCTGCAACCGCACCATATCCCGCAAAGAAATGAGCGGCTCGCCTAGCCCCGATTGACGGCCGAAGATTTGCGAATGATGAGCGTCGGCAACGGACCGATTTTCGGCCCGGTCGCATTGCCGGCCATGACATCCATCAACAGATCGACCGCCAGCGCGCCCAACTGATCGAGCTTGAGATCGAGCGCCGTCAGCTCGTGAGAGCGCGCGTTCAATCCGTCATAGCGGGTTGCAATGCGCAGACGACCGGGTATGTCCACGCCCAGCTCCTGTGCCCCTCGTTGTGCGCCCACCGCAAAGGAATCGACCGAGACGAACATGGCATCCATCTTCGGATGCGCCTGAATGAGCGCGCGGGCGGCGAGCCGGGCCGCCTCCAGACCGCCCTCCTCATCGACGAGCGCGACAATCGGCTTCTGGTTCAAGCCGGCGATGACATCTGCGTAGGCTCGTTCGGCCGAGCGATGGGCGTTGCGGTCCTGTGCGCCGGTGATCAGGCCGATCTGTCGCGTGCCGGGCGTGTTCAGGTGATCGAGCGCGACCGTGGCGGCGTCATAATGCCGGCAGTCGACATAGGGCAGCGATCCCTCCGGCGTCGGCCGACCGATCGCAACCATCGGAATGCCCCGCGATTGCAGAAGCGCAACACCAGGATCGTTGCGGCCCGGCTCTACGACAATGGCGCCATCGGCATGAAACGCCCCAAGCGACTCGCTTCCCTCTGCCAGCGGCGGAACCAGCAAGAGAGCCATGTCCGCCTGCAAGGCCCGCTCCGCCGCGGCACCGGCGATCTCCATCAGATAGCCGAGGCGCGCGCGTCCGCCGGCCACGGCAAAAGGCATCGAAGAAAAAATCGCAATCGTATCGGCCCGCCCGGTGCGCAAATTCTGGGCGCGAACATTAGGCCGATAGCCGAGCTTTGCCGCGGCCTTGCGAACCCGCTCGCGTGTTTTGTCGTCGACCGGCCGATTGCCTGAAAGCGCATTGGAAACCGTGGCGGTCGACATGCCGACATGCCGCGCGACATCGAGAATGGTGGCGCGGCGCATTGCCTGTTTCGCTGTTTCCGACGGTCCATCCAGCTTCGCCAAGTCTCACCACCTGCTTATTCATTGAGCACAAGGCGCTCATAATTGCGCCTTGACGATCGCCCCGGCAAACTTCAGTCTAACAAAACTAAATCGATTTAGTACATGCTTTCCACGGATGTCTACAATGAATGCTCCCGTTGACCAAGTCTCTCCCGTTGACCAAGTCTCTCTTGTAGATCAAGTGTCGCTTCGCCGCCGCGGCGTCGGCCTCATGGGTTATGACGCCGGCAAGGCGGGCACAGGCTATACACTGTTTGCGCCGCAGACCGGCGGCGGTGCCGTTCATCTCATCGACATGCAGGGCGAGGTCGTTCACTCGTGGAAGATGCCGTACCGCCCCGGCCGCCATGCGGTGCTGCTGCCGAACGGCAATATGGGCTATGCCGGTAATCTGCCCGGCACGAAAGATCACTATGCCGCCTGGATGATGTGGCACGGCGGCGCGTTTTTCGAGGCGACCCCGAAAGGCGATGTTGTGTGGGAGTTTCAGGACCCGACCCATCATCACGATGCGCAATGGCTGCCGAACGGCAATCTCCTCTACGGCGCCATCGAGCCGATGCCTGCCGCATTCGCCAAACGCATTGTCGGCGGCAGCGCGGCGCATGATCCGGCCGACGGCACCTTCTACGGCGATGTCATCAAGGAAGTGAACCGCAAGGGCGAGTTGGTCTGGCAATGGAAAGCCATCGAACATCTCAGCCCCGACGAATTCCCCGTCCACGACACGTTCGATCGCTATCACTGGCCGATGATCAACGGTGTCTACGCGGCGCGCAACAACATCGTGCTGCTCAGCCTGCGCACCACGTCGGGCATTATCGGCGTCGATCGCGCGACGGGCGATGTGGTTTTGCGCATCAAACATCCGATCGTTGCCCAGCAGCATACGCCGGTGGAACTCGACAACGGCAACATCCTCATTTTCGACAACGGCAACTGGCGATTTGGTCAGACCAGCCCATCGTCGCGCGTCATCGAAGTGGACCCGAAAACCGGTACGGTCGTCTGGCAGTATTATGATGAAATGCGCTCGGCCTTCTTCTCGCCCTACATGGGCGCCGCGCAGCGGCTTCCCAACGGCAACACCCACATCACGGAATCAGCCACCGGCCGCCTGTTCGATGTGACGCGCGCGGGCGAAGTCGTCTGGGAATATGTCATTCCGCATTTTGCCGAATATCCCGAAGCCGAGGCGCGCAAATATGTGCCTGGCTTCCACAACAGCGTCTTCCGCTCCTATCGCTATCAGAAAGATCAAATTCCCTGGCTCTAGCCTTCCCAAGAAAAGGACAGATGATGTCGTTCAGCAGCAAACTTGCGACGGGCGCTTTCACAGCCGCGATGCTGGGGATCTTTGCGCCGGCTCATGCCCAGCAACCAAGAGAGGTGCGCCTGCTCATGGGCTGGTTCGCCCAGGCAGACCAGAGCGGCTTCTGGCAAGCCCAGATCGATAGCCAGGACAAAGATCATGGCAAAAGCAACGGTCTCGTCATCAAGACGCTTCAGGGCGGCCCGAAGATCCAGACCATACCGCAGGTCGCTTCGGGCCAGGCTGAGTTCGGCGTCGGCAATGCCGACGATCTTCTGATCGCCCGCATGCGCGGCGCGCCGGTGAAGGCCGTCTTCGTGTCGCTCGACTACGTGCCGTATACGCTCGTCTATCACAAGGATCCCGCCGTCAAGACAATCGCCGATCTCAAGGGCAAGACATTCGCCGTCAACATCGGCTTTGCCTATTGGGAATGGATCAAGAAGCGCGAAGGCATGCAAGGCACGCGCGAAATTCCTGTCTCCGGCGACCTGTCGCTGTTCAGGCAGGACAAGAATATGGTTCAGCAGGGCTACTCCGTCTTCCTGCCGGCCCGCATGACGGAAGCCGGCATCGACAACTCGCAATTTGTTGTCGCATCGCTCGGCTATCGTCCCTACGCCATTCTCTTCACCACCGACGAGCTGATTGAAAAGAACCCGCAACTGGTCCGCGACACGGTCGCCGCCGTCAAGGCAGCGTGGGGAAACTTCGCAAAGGATCCGGCCGAGTCCAAGCGCCTCGAGTT
>JAQGJO010000048.1 GCA_028290595.1 Hyphomicrobiales bacterium
GAAGGCGATGGTCGCCACCATCACCAGCCCGGCCTCGCTCATGAAACGGTTCTGGTTGGCGTCGCGCGCGCCTTTTTCCATGCCGGCGTGATAGGGCAGCGCCTTCACCTTGTGCTCGGCCAGGAAGGCCGCCGTCTCCTCGGTCTTCTTGCGCGACAGGCAATAGACGATACCGCTGCGGCCGGCGTGGCGCTTCACGAAGGCGAGTAATTGGCGTTTGCCGTCCTGCCGGGCTTCGATGGCGAGCTTGATGTTCGGTCGGTCGAAGCCGAGCACCAGAGTTTCGACGCGGCCGTCGAACAGCCGCGCCGCGATGTCGGCGCGCGTGGTCTCGTCCGCCGTCGCCGTCAACGCGATGATCGGCGCCTGTGGAAAAATCTCGCGCAGCCGCGACAGGTCGGCATATTCGGGCCGGAAGGCCGGCCCCCACTGCGAAATACAGTGGGCTTCGTCGATGGCGATCAGCCGGATATCGAGCCGGCTGAGCGCGTCCAGCATGCGTTCGGTCATCAGCCGTTCGGGCGCCAGATAGAGCAGGCGCGTCTCGCCGGCCGCGACGCGGCGCCAGGCCGCGATGTTGGCGTCGCGCTCGATCGAGGAATTGATGGTGTCGGCCGCGACCCCGGCCAGACGCAGGGCGGCGACCTGATCCTGCATCAGCGCCACAAGCGGCGAGACGACGACGGTGAGCCCGCCGAGGACCAGGGCGGGCACCTGATAGCAGAGTGATTTGCCCGCGCCGGTCGGCATCACGGTCAGCACATGGCGTCCGGCCAGCAGCGTTTCGATTGCATCCGACTGGCCGGGACGAAAGTCGTCGAAGCCGAACACGTCCTTCAGGATGCGCCGTTTGGGATCTTGCGCGCCTGCGAGGCCGCTCACTGCCGATGTCTGCATCGCCGGATTTTATAATAATGCGCTTAGATTTGCCAATGCAGCGGCAAGGGAGGCTGCGCTATGCGGCGAGGGGGGCGGCGCCGTCTTCTGGGATAAAAGGCAAGGGAAAGCGTATTTTAATGCTTGTGCCTGTTCCTTCCGATCCCGAGACGATGAGCGTGCCGCCAAGCTGACGCACGAAAATGGCCACGTAGTCGGCGCCGCGCTTCTCGGAGGGGTTTGCAACCCCCTTATTCTTCATGCCGATCCCGTCGTCGGAAACGGTCAGCTCGATTTGATCGGCGACCTGTTCGATGCTCAGCACGACGCATCCTGTGCCGTGAGGAAAAGCATGCTTGATGGCGTTCGTCGCCAGCTCGTTGACGAGCAGACCGAAGGGCACGGCGCGATCGGAGTCGATTTCCAATGGCGCAGCCTTGACCTCTATCTGGATGCCCGATGTATTTCCCAGCAGGCTCGCCGACAAGGTTTTGGCGATTTCCTTTAAGTATGCGTCCAGGGCGATGGTCCGGCTTAGGCTGGATTGAGATATCAGGTCGTAAAGCTGGGCGATCGCAGCGATGCGCGCCTGCATGGCTTTATAGCCTTGAGCCCAGGGCTGCGGCATCATTCTGGCTTCGTAGGCAAACAAGCCGACGACGACCTGCAGGTTGTTCTTGATCCGGTGCGAAATTTCGTTCGTCAGCATCTGAGCGTCGCGCTCGCGCTGTTTGCGGTCGGTGATGTCCTCGAAGACGAGAAGCATCCGATGGTTGGGGTTGCCCGGTTGAGAAATTTTCCGGGCGTTCAGGTTGAACACGCGCCGGCCGAGGCCCGGAAATTCGTCCTCAATCTCGAAGCTTTCGATCGGCTTGTTTTTCGGGAGGACCTGTTCCATCAAATGGCGAAGCGCCGGCACGTCCCACTGGCGTTGGCCTAGCTCCGAGACCCGCTTTCCCCGCGCTTCCGCCTCGGTAATGCCGAACATCGTCAAGAAAGCGTGGCTCGCGGTCACGATCGTCATGTCGCTTTCGAGCACGACCAGAGGATCCCTGATCGTATCGACGATAAATTGGGTCAGTTGCCAGTGGCGTTTGCTTTCGGCTTCGGCCGCGTCCTTGGCGTGACGTAATCTGACCGCATCGAAAGCCGCATCGATGGCTCTCTGCAGAAGCACCAGGAATTCGCCCTGCACATCCTTGGCGACGTAATCGGCCGCGCCAGCTTTCAGGGCTGCAACTGCCACTCGACCTTCCTGCATCGCGGTGACATAGATGACCGGCGGCGGTTCGGCCAAGCTGCGAATGCTCGCCAAGGTCTCCAGCCCGTCTTGGTTCGGCATGTAATGGTCGAGGGCGACGACATCGATACCGCCCTGTGCGATCCGCGCAACGCCGCTTGCGCCGTCGGTCGCGATCTCGACGACATAGCCCTGACGCGCCAAGTTCTTCTGGACGAGCAGGCACAGGCCGGGATCGTCATCGATGTAGAGAGTGCGGGCGCGGGGTGCGGACATCAGATCGCCTCGGGAATTTTCATGACATACACAAACAGACCTAGCTGCTGGATCGCATGCGCGAATTTCTCATAGTCGACCGGCTTGGTGATGTAGACGTTGCAGCCAAGGTCGTAGCAGCGCTGGATTTCGGACTTGTCGTCGGTCGTTGTGAGCACGACCACGGGCGACACTCTGAGGTGCTCGTTCTCCTTCAGTCGCTTCAGGATCTCGATGCCGGACATATCCGGTAAATTGAGGTCCAAGAGGACCAGCAAAGGACGGCCTTTGTTGACGAGACCGGAGCCATCGGGGCCGAACAGGAAAGCGATCGCGCTCGCCCCGTCCGCAAGCGGCACGATCTCGTTATGAATTCCCGCTCGGCGAAGGTTCTTTTCGATAAGGCGAGCATGGCCTTCATCGTCTTCGACCATCGCAATCGTAATATGTTGGGTCATGCGGCCAGCTCGGTTGTGGGTAAATGCCATCTTTTGGGCAACGTCACTTTGAATATGGTGCCGTGGTCGGGCTCGCTCTCGACATCGATCGAGCCTCCAAGGCGCCGCACAAGGGTGCGCGCATGGGCGAGGCCGATGCCATCGCCTGGCCGGTCCTGAACGCCCGACCGCCGAAACAGATCGAAGATGCGCTCCCGATCCTTCGTATCGATCCCGCGGCCGTTGTCGCAAACCTCATAAGTAATGTCTTTAGCAGATTCCGTCGCGCGGACCTCGATGTTCCCGGGCACATCGGTTCGTAGATACTTCACCGCATTGTCCATGAGATTCGAGAACACCTGTTCAAGGGCGAGGCGGTCGCTGGTGATCGCGGGAAGTTCTCCAATGCTGATCTTGGCGTTAACGTCTCGCGTTTGATGAGCCAGGGCTTCCAAGGTGGATCGCAGCAGCTTCGACATGTCGATGAGTTGCGGCTGAAATTCCCGCTGTCCTTCGCGCGATAGTTTGAGAAGAGCGGCGATCAGCCGGTCCATTTTTGCGACCGACGATTTGATGAAGCGGAGTGCTTCTTCGACATCGGCGCGCAGCACATCGTCAGCGTTGCTATCTTGCTCGCCACCGACTTGAGCGCGTAGCGCCTCAAGCCGCTCGAAAATTTGCTTCCGCGAAGCGTCCAGTTCGCTGGCGAACCCCATGATATTGACGAGGGGCGAACGCAGGTCGTGGCTGACGATATAGACAAAGCGCTGAATCTCCTCGTTGGCTTCGCTCAGCAGGGCCGTCTGGTCGCGCAAGAGTTGATCGAGTTTTTTCTGCTCGGCCTCAACTAGCTTGCGCGCGGTGTTGTCGGTGCCGATCAACAGATAGCCGATGATGGCGTTCTGCGCGTCGCGCA
>JAQGJO010000076.1 GCA_028290595.1 Hyphomicrobiales bacterium
GGTTGTGCGCCCAGTTGTGGACGGTGGTGATGCCGGAGTTGATGGCTTCGGCCAGCGACAGGCGCACGCCGCGCGCATTGTCCTCGGGGGTGAACACGTCGCCGACGGCGCGGGCGAAGAGGAAATAGCCGGTCTTGGCGTCTTCGCCGGCCATGTTGCGGGCGACCGAACCCCACATATGCCAATGGGTGTCGATGAGGCCGGGAATGGCGATCATATTGGTTGCGTCGATGACCTCGGCGCCGGGTGCCGGCAGATTGGTGCCGATGGCGACAATGGCGCCATCGCGGACGTGGATGTCGCCTTTGGGAATATCGCCAAGGCTCGGGTCCATGGTCAGGACGACGGCGTTGCGGATGACGAATTCGCCACGCTGGGGCAGGGCGGTGGACACGGCCCCGGGCGCGGGGGCTTGGGCCAGCAGCGGGCTGGGGGTTGCGGCAGCAGCGGAGGCGGCTGCGACGACCTGCATCATTTTTCTGCGGCTGACGCCGATATTTGTGTTGGAATCTGTCATTTATTCCTCCCCAGACTTTCAATTGCAGCGCGGGCGGCTGTGTTTTGGCCGCCAAACCTCTTGATTTGCGGGCTCTGTACCACGATTTTGCCGCTGCAGCGATTTTCTTTGACGTGGGACCACAAGCCGTGTATGTCCCCGTTGCTGCGTCGCAGCATCGAGCGCTCCGGTCGCGTAAGCCCTTCTTTTGTTGGGCTCCTCCGTCGAGTGCGAGACCTGATCCACAGACAGCCCGGATACGCGGGGCGCGTCCTCCCCACACCAGCCTTCACGGCGGCACACTTGCGTGCGCGCCGGTGGGCGCTCTTGAAAGATTCCATAACGTGACTGATTTTGCGGCTCTCGGTGTTCCCGAGACCATTCTCCGCGCGCTGACCAAAGCGGGCTATGACACGCCGACGCCGATCCAGGCCCAGGCCATCCCCGATCTCATGAAAGGCCGCGACCTCCTGGGCATTGCCCAGACAGGCACCGGCAAAACGGCCGCCTTCGCGCTGCCGATCCTCACCCGCTTTGCCGCCGAGCGCAAAGTCGCCGAGCCGCGCCATGCGCGCGCCCTGGTGATGGCGCCGACGCGTGAACTGGCGGCCCAGATTTCCGAAAGCTTCCGCGCCTATGGCTGCTTCATGGGCATTCAAGTTGCGACCGTCGTCGGCGGCGTGTCCTACGGCGGCCAGTTGAAGGCGCTGCAGCGCGGCGTCGACGTTCTGGTGGCGACACCGGGCCGTCTGCTCGATCATCTTGAAGCCGGCAATGTCCGCCTCGATAAGACCGACATCGTCGTGCTCGACGAAGCCGATCATATGTTCGATCTCGGCTTCATCGTGCCGATCCGGAAGATCCTGTCGAAACTGCCGAAGAAGCGGCAGAGCCTGTTCTTCTCGGCGACGATGCCGAAGGAGATCGCTTCTCTTGCGGCCGAATTCCTCAAGAATCCGGTCGAGGTCGCGGTGACGCCGGTGGCGACGACCGCCGAGCGCGTGCGCCAGGAAGTCATCATGGTCGATGGCGGCGCCAAGCAGACGATCCTTGTCGAACTGTTGAAGCGTCAGGAATTCCAGCGCACCATCGTGTTCACGCGCACCAAGCGCGGCGCCGATCGCGTCTGCAAGACCCTCGATCATTCGGGCATTTCGGCTGCCGCGATCCATGGCAACAAGAGCCAGGGCCAGCGTCAGCGCGCGCTTGACGACTTCAAGCAGGGCAAGGCCCGCGTGCTGGTCGCGACCGATATCGCGGCGCGCGGCATCGACGTGTCGGGCGTCTCCCATGTGGTCAACTTCGAACTGCCGGAAGTGCCCGAGAATTACGTTCACCGCATCGGCCGCACCGCGCGCGCCGGCGCCGAAGGCGTGGCGGTTTCGCTGTGCGAGAATACCGAGCGCGGCATGCTGCGCGCCATCGAGAAGCTGACGCGCACGACAATCACCGCCATCGAGCGGCGCGCGACGCCGCCGGCGGCGGGCGCGCCCTATGACGAGCGTGTCGCCAAGCGGCAGGCTCAACGTCCCGGCCAGCGGCCTGGTCAGCGCTCCGGCTCCGGCCACTCGCGTGGACCGCAGAGCCAGGGTGAAAAGGCGACGGCGCCTTCGGGCAAGCCGTACGGCAAGCCCGGTGGCCGGTTCGGCGCCGGTGGCGGCAAGCCCGGTTTCAGCAAGTCGGGCAGTTCCAGCAGGCCTGGTCGCAGCTCCGGCGGCGGCGATCGCGGCAGCTACACGACCATCAACTAGGTCGGTTCTGTAATTATCTAATCAGATGGCCTGCATCTCGCGATGCAGGCCATTTTTGCATTTGAGGGCTGGCCCCCGTGCGCTTGCCCCGGCGGCATGAATGGCTATGGTGCGCCACCTTGAAAGCATTTTTCACGTCTTCGGAGAGATAAACTGGTCGGCGCAGGCACGGATAAAACGCAGCTCAATATCATGGGCGGCCCCTCGGTCATTCTGGTGCGCCCGCAACTGGCGGTGAACATCGGCATGTGCGCGCGCGCCATGGCCAATTTCGGACTCGATGATCTACGGCTCGTCAGTCCGCGCGAGGGCTGGCCGCGTACCGGCGCGCTGCGCAAGGGCGCCAATGCCGCGGCTGCCGGCGCGGTGCATCTGCTCGAAAGTGCGAAACTGTTCGATACGCTGGAAGAAGCGATCGCCGATCTCAACTTTGTCTGGGCGACGACGGCGCGCGAGCGTGGCCAGGGCAAGCGGGTCGAAGGGCCGGATGCGGCCATGAACGAAACCCAGAAGGCCACGGCAGGCGGCGCCAAATTTGGAATTCTGTTCGGGCCCGAGCGGACCGGCCTCAGCAGCGACGAAGTGGCGCTCGCTGACGCCATCATCACGTTTCCCGTCAACCCCGCCTATGCCTCGCTCAACCTGGCGCAGGCGGTGTTGCTGACCGGCTATGAATGGTTTCGCGCCGCCCATGCCGGCGCCATGCCGTTTGCGACGCCGGAGCGTTCGCAGCCGGCGACGCGGGAAATGATCGTCGCCTTCTTCGACTATTTCGAGGGCAAGCTCGAAGAGAGCGGTTTCTTCCGGCCGCCGAGCAAGCGCCCGAGCATGCAGCGCAATCTGCGCAACATGTTCCATCGCATGGAGCTGACGCAGCAGGATGTGCGCACGCTGTGGGGTGCGGTGGTGCGTCTGGCGGAGGGGCCGCGGCTTGAGGCGAAGACGCGCAAGCGCGTGAAAGCGGTCAGGAAGCCGAAAAAAGGTACGGCCGATGTTGCCGAGACATCCGAACCGGACAGTGATTGAATAGGCAAATTCAAGGGAGGAAGCGAATGACGATTGTTCTCGTGCACGGCGCCTGGGCGGGCGCATGGTCATGGCGCGATACGGCGCGGCTGCTGCGCAAGAAAGGCTATGACGTCTATGCGCAATCGATGACCGGCATTGCCGAGCGCTCCCATGTCGATCCGCGCACGGTCAATCTCTCCACGCATATCGCCGATATCACCGGCCTGCTGCGTTACGAGGAGCTGGAGAACGTGCTCATCGTCGGCCACAGCTACGGCGGGATGGTGATCACCGGCGTGGTCGATCAAGAACCGCAGCGCATCGCCGGCATGGTCTATGTGGACGCCTTCCTGCCGAAGAGCGGCCAGTCGCTCTGGGATATCGCCGGCGAAGAGCGGGTCGAGATGCAAAAGCAGGCCGCCATGGCCCATGACGGCGGCCACTCGGTGCCGCGCCCTAACGTGCCGCCGATGCCGCCGGACCTGGCGGCGAAATGGGGGCCGCTGTTCACCGCGCAGCCGATCGGCACCATGTCGGAGAAATGGGTCTCGGTGCGGCCGGAGGCGCAGCGCACCTGGCCGAAGCGGCATTATATTCTCTGCACGGCCTACAAAGGCTCGCCGTTTCATGCCTTCGCCGACGAGGTGAAGGGCCAGCCCGGCTGGGACTATAGCGAGTTCGACGCGCTGCACGATGTGGTGCGCTCGCATCCGCAGATGACGGCTGATCGTATTGAGGAGATTGCGAAGGGCTGGGGCATCAAGGATTAGGCGTTCATCGCCAATTCCTTGAACCTGTCGCCGCGGTCTTCGAAATTGTGGAACTGGCCGAAGCTCGGCGCTGCCGGCGACAGCATGACGACGCCATCGCGCGGCACACGCGCCATGGCTTCATGCACGGCCTCTGCGAGATCATTCACGGGCACAATGGCGAACGGCCAGTTGCGGCCTTGCATCTCATCGGCGATGCGGCGGCCGGTGTCCGGCAGCAGGATGGTGGCGATGACGCTGCTGGTCTTGAGATACTCGAGCAAAGCCGCATGGTCCTGGCCGCGATCGGTGCCGCCGAGAATCAGCAGGCAGGGAATTCCCGCATAAGCATCGAGCGCGACTTTCGTTGCTTCCGGCACGGTGGAAATCGAATCGTTGACGCAGAGCACGCCATTGCCGGCGCGGAATTCTTCCTGGCGATGGCGCAATTGCTCGAAGTCGGGAATATCGACTCTCTGGCGCAATGAGGTCAGGCCAAGAATGTCGGCGACAGCGCAGGCGGCAGCGAGATTTTCGAGATTGTGCGCGCCGCGCAGCGGGAAGCCGCTGGTGTCGACGACCTTGTCGCCGAAATAGAGCTTGCCGCCAGAGACGTGAAAGCCGTCCGGATGATTGTACCAGAGCGTGTTTGCGCGGGCCTCAGCGTAGGTACGCAAGCCCTCGTTGGCATAGTTGAGCACGGCGAGCGTCGCCGGGTTCTCTATCAGCCGCAGCTTGTCGTGATGATATTGTTCGATGCTGCCGTGCCAGGGCACGTGGTCGACATAGAGGTTGGTGATGATCGCGATGGTTGGCGCATGGGCCAGGTCGGCGATCTGATAGGACGAGAGTTCCAGCACGGTGTGATCGCGCCCAGCGGGCTGGCCGAGCGCCGCGACGCCGACATTGCCGAGCAGCGCCACGTCGCGGCCTGCCTTCTTCAGAATGTGATGCAGCAGGCGCGATGTGGTGCTCTTGCCCTTGGTGCCGGTGACGGCGATCGTCTGCGC
>JAQGJO010000080.1 GCA_028290595.1 Hyphomicrobiales bacterium
GGTCTCAGTCTATCGCTGCGGCGAGACGGTCGGCGGCACCTCGATCATGGGCATTCTGACTTTGGGCGCCGGCATCGGCTCAACGATCACGGTCGCCGCGCGCGGCAACCAGGCGCAGGAAGCGCTTGATGCGCTGGCTCAACTCGTCGCCAATCGCTGTGGCGAAGACGAATAATCTAAAAGACCGCTGACACGACCAATAATCCGCAAGACTAATAATCAAGACCAATATCCGGAGGAAACCATGTCCCGCTTGCGCGGTCTTGCTATCTGTGCCGCCATCGCCGTTGGCGCGACCATCTCGCCCGCATCGGCCCAGAAGGCGAAGGACACGTTGCGGATCGCCTTTTCCGATCCGATCACGACGGCGCTCGTGCATGATGATCCCAAGCCCGAAACAGGACTGACGTCGGTCGCGGTGTTCGACACGCTGATCTGTTTCGATCGCACCAGCGGCGAGTTCAAGCCGATGCTGGCCACATCCTGGCGGCAGGTCGATGATCGTACGATCGAGATGAAGCTGCGCAACGACGTGCGCTTTCACGATGGCTCGGCCTTCGATGCGGACGATGTGGTCTATACGCTCAACTGGCTTGTCGATCCGCGCAACAACATCCGCTTCGGCGCCAATTTCGAATGGCTCGCGAAGGCCGAGAAGATCGACCAACATACGATCCGCATCCTCACCAAATATCCCTCGCCGCTCGCCATGCTGCGGCTCGCCATCAGCGCGCCGATCCTGCCGTCGGACAAGCACAGCGGCTTTGGCGAAAGCTCGGATTTCGGCCGCAAGACCCCCATCGGCACCGGCGCCTATCGGGTCGAGTTCATCGATTCCACGCGCGGCATCATGCTCGTCAAGAATCCGGACTATCCTCAGGGCGGCAGTTGCACGCCGAAGCCGAGCATCGGCCGCATCCACCTGATGCCGATACCCGACACCCAGACGCAGATCGCGCAATTGATGACCGGCGGTGTCGATCTCGTCCACGTCGCGACAGGCGATCAGGCCGAGATGCTCAAGGCCAATCCGGCGTTCTCGGTCACAGCCAATCAGGCCATCACCTTCCACTACATGGCGATGGATGCGATCGGCCGCTCAGGCAACGTCGCGCTGACGAAGTTCGAAGTGCGCAAGGCGCTCATCCAGGCGCTCGACCGCGCCAAGATCGCAGCCAGCGTGGTGCCCGGCGGCGACGCGGTGCAGCCGGTAGATTCGTTCTGTTTTCCGATCCAGCGCGGTTGCGCTTACAAGGCCAAGCCCTATCCATACGATCTCGACGCCGCCAAAAAGCTGCTGTCCGAAGCCGGCTACCCGCGCGGCTTCGATGTCGAGATCAATGCCACGCCGGGCTCTCATGAACTCGGCGAAGCGCTGGCCGGCGAATTGCGCAAGATCGGTGTCCGCGCCAGCGTCGCCAAACTGACCTTCGGCGCCTATCGCCAGCGTCAGCGCGAGGGCAAGCAGCAGATTCTCGTCGGGCAATGGACCAGCGGCGGCTTTCCCGATGTGTCGTCGACGACGGATTTCTTCTTCAACAACGGCGATCGTGATTACTGGCGCGATGCCGAACTGACGAAACTGTCCGAGGAAGGTCTCTCGACCCTCGAAGAAGCCAAGCGCAAAGAGATTTATTCGCGCATTTTCGATGCGGCTAACGGGCGCGCCTATGTGCTTCCCATCTCCACGAAGCCGGATGTTTTCGTCCATACGAACGAGTTGGAAGTGCTCACCGGGTCGCTCAACGTGTACGGGACGGAACTCACCCTGATGCGCTGGAAGTGATCCTTAATTATTTGAAAAATAACAAAAATGTGACGTATCCTCAAAGGCTTTTGCTGCGTCGCACGCTTGCGCTACCGCCTTGATGAGGGCAATGAAACGCCTATCTTTATGATGAACACATGTTGGTGATACGGCGGATTGCGTCCCGGTGCTGCAGTTGTCGCCGGGGTGCTTGGCAAATATCATTCAAGCGTTCATTTGATCGAAATCAAACGCCGAAGTTGCTGAGACTATCTGTCCCTCGCGCCTCGACGGCAAAACGGTTATGTGTTCAGATAATACGAATTCTAAACTGCCGGCGCCTGTCTCGACGTCGGAACCGTTCCCTGCCTGTAGGCCGGTCGCGGATTTGGCGAGGACTGTTCAGAAATGAATTACAGGCGTTTTTTCGGTGAGGCGATTGGCCGGCTGAGAGATGAGCGTCGCTATCGCGTATTCGCCGATCTGGAACGCGACGCAAGCAGGTTCCCCCACGCGACCTGGTATCCCGAAGGCGCCAGCAATGCCGCTGGCGGCGCGCGTGATATCGTCATCTGGTGCTCCAACGACTACCTGGCCATGGGCCAGCATCCCGCCGTCATCGCTGCCACGACCGAGGCAGTCCTGCAGCACGGCGCCGGCGCCGGCGGCACCCGCAATATTTCGGGCAACAATCACCCGCTCGTGCGTCTGGAAGCCGAACTCGCCGATCTGCACGGCAAGGAAGCCGCCCTGGCGTTCACCTCCGGCTGGATTTCAAATCTCGCTGCCATCGGCACGCTCGCGCCGTTGCTGCCGAACTGCCTGATCATTTCGGACGCGCTGAACCACAATTCCATGATCGAGGGCATCAAGCGCTCGGGCTGCGAAAAGCAGATCTTCCATCACAACGACATGTCGCATCTTGAGGAAGTGCTCGATGCGGCAGGTCCCGGCCGCGCCAAGCTGCTCGTGTTCGAAAGCCTGTATTCGATGGACGGCGATATCGCCCCGGTTGGACGCATCCTCGAACTGGCGAAGAAATACGGCGCCATGACCTATGTGGATGAAGTCCATGCGGTCGGCCTCTATGGCGCGCACGGCGGCGGCATCTGCGAGCGCGAAGGCGTGATGGACCAGGTCGACGTCATCGAGGGCACACTGGCCAAGGGCTTCGGCACCCTGGGCGGCTATATTGCCGCGGACGAAGTCATCATCGACGCCGTGCGCGGCTATGCGCCGTCCTTCATCTTCACCACGGCGCTGCCGCCGGCGGTGGCTGCCGGCGCCCATGCGGCCGTGCGTCACCTCAAGGCCTCGAACGAGGAACGCCTGCGCCATCAGCGCCAGGTCGCCCTGACCAAGGCCGCGCTGACCGCCGCCAATCTGCCGGTGATGGACAATCCGTCCCATATCGTGCCGGTGTTCGTCGGTGACGCGGAATTGTGCAAGACCGCCTGCGACATGCTGCTCGAGCGGCACAACATCTACATCCAGCCGATTAATTATCCGACCGTGGCGCGCGGCACCGAGCGTCTGCGCATCACGCCGACGCCGCTGCATACCGAGGCCCATATCGCGCAATTGGTCGAGGCCATGCGCGACATCTGGCAGCGTCTCGGCCTGCCCGGCAAGGCGCCGCGCCATGTGACGGCGGCCGGCATTGGCACGGCGGTTGCTGCCGAATAGACCTGCCTTTTATCAATGGAATAGTGCGAAGGCTCCGGTTTCCGGAGCCTTCTGCTTTTTTACTTCTTGACCAGCGCGTCGCGGATTTCCTCAAGCAGGAGTTCCGAACGAGGAGCAACCGGCTTTTCGGGCACCGGATCGGGACCGCGCAGCTTGTTGACCAGTTTCACGAACAGATAGATGACGAAGGCCAGCAGTATGAAATTGATCGCCACGGTCGCGAAATTGCCGAGGGCGAGAACGGCGCCTTGCTTCTTGGCTTCCACCAGGCTCGTGGCCGTGACTGCTTTCGACAGCGGAATGAAAAGATTGGAGAAATCCACACCACCGCCAGTCACGACAGCGACGATCGGCATGATGATGTCGCCGACCAGCGAATCGACGATCTTGCTGAAAGCGGCGCCGACGATGACACCGACCGCAAGATCGATGACGTTGCCTCGCATGATGAATTTTTTGAATTCCTGAAGCATGTCCGGAGGTCTCCCTTGCGGTCTGGATTGCGGATCGTCGGCGTGATTCTCACCACGCAGAAGCTAAAGTTAACATTCCCAAGCCCCTTCCGGAAATATCCCAGGCCTCGGAGTGGCCGAAAGGCTGAGAACGCCTGCATTCACGCCCAGGCCTGATCGGTGCTAGGCTTGGACAACCCAGGTATGCGGAATCGGTGGAGGTTTAAGGCAGGATGAACGCGGGCGGCGCAGCGATTCTCACAGGGCTCGTCTACCTGTGCGGCCTGTTCGCAGTCGCCCATTATGGCGACACGTCCGGCCGCCATTTCATGGCCTCGCGGGCCCGGCCGGTGATCTACGCGCTCACCCTGGCGGTCTATTGCACGTCCTGGACCTTCTTCGGCTCGGTTGGCCTCGCCTCGCAGAGCGGCCTCGATTTCCTGCCGACCTATATCGGGCCGGTCATCGTCATCGGCCTGCTGTTTCCCCTCGTGCTGCGGATCGTGCGCCTCGCCAAGGCGCAGAACATCACTTCCGTCGCCGACTTCGTGGCCTCGCGCTACGGCAAGTCGGAGCAGGTCGCGGCGCTGGTCGCGATCATCTGCGTCATCGGTGCGATTCCCTATATCGCCTTGCAGCTCAAGGCGATCTCAACCTCGGTGATGACGGTTCTGCATTCGCTCGACGCCGGCAGGGTGATTGTTACCGCCGCATCGGGCGACACCTTGCCATTGCTTGTCGCGCTGGTTCTCGCCTGTTTCGCCATGGCGTTTGGAACGCGCAACATCGACGCGACCGAACATCAGGACGGCCTGGTGCTGGCGATCGCGGCGGAATCGCTGGTCAAACTGGTGGCCTTTCTCGTGGTCGGCGCCTACGTGACGTGGTGGATGTTCGACGGTCTGGCTGATCTCAGCCAGCGCGCTGCAGCCGATATCGCCATCAAGGCCGATCTCGGCAAACAGCCAGATCCCGCGACATGGATCACGACGACCTTGCTGTCGGCCTGCGCCATCATGCTGCTGCCGCGCCAGTTTCATGTCACCGTCGTCGAAAACCGCGACGAGCGCGACATCAAGACCGCCGCTTGGCTGTTTCCGCTCTATCTCATCCTCATCAACATCTTCGTCATTCCGCTCGCTATCGCCGGCCGCCTCGTGTTTGCCGACGGATCGATCGACCGGGACATGACGGTGCTCGCCTTGCCGCTGCACGCCGAAGCCAACGTCATCGCCGTGTTCACCATGGTGGGCGGTTTGTCGGCGGCGACCGCCATGGTGATCGTCGCCTCCATCGCTCTGTCGATCATGATCTCGAACGATCTCGTCATGCCGCTGCTGTTGCGGGGCCGTCGCACCCGCGGACATATCGAAGCTGGCGATCCGGCCTCGTTCATTCTCATCATCCGCCGCGCGGCCATCGTCGCTCTGATCTCGCTGGCCTATTTTTACTACGCCAACGCCGCCCAGTCGGCGCTCGCCTCCATCGGCTGGCTGTCGTTTGCTGCTATTTCGCAGATCGCGCCATCGTTTTTCCTCGGCCTGTTCTGGAGCCGGGCAACGGCACGCGGCGCCATGGCCGGGCTCCTGACCGGCATTGTAATCTGGGCCTACACGCTGCTGCTGCCTTCGCTGGCGACGGAATCGTCATGGCTCTCCAGCATTGTCGCCAATGGCCCCATGGGCGTCGCGCCGCTGAAGCCGACGGCGCTGTTCGGCGTGGAATGGCCGCAGCTCGTGCACGGCGTCGCCTGGAGCCTCACTGCCAACCTGATCGCCTTCGTCTTCTTCTCGCTGACGCGGCACACGACTGCGATCGAACGCCTGCAGGCGAATATTTTCATCGGCACCACGCCCTCGCCGATGTCGCAGACCCTGCGGCTGTGGGGCGCCGACGTCACCGTCAGCGAGCTGGAAAGCGCCGTCGCCCGCTATCTTGGCGCCCAGCATACCCGCCGCTCATTCGAGGATTTCATGCGCGCGCGGGGTATGCCGCTTATACCGGCGCAGGACGCCGACATCCATCTGCTGCGCTATGCCGAACATCTCTTGGCGTCGGCCATCGGCGCCTCATCGTCCCGCCTGGTGCTGTCGCTGTTGCTGCGGCGGCGCAATTTGTCGCGCGAGGCGGCGCTGAAACTGATCGACGAAGCCTCCGCAACCCTGCAGTACAACCGCGATCTGCTGCAGCACGCGCTGGATTTTGCCCGCCAGGGCATCACCGTGTTCGACCGCGATCTCCGGCTCATCTGCTGGAACCGCGAGTTCCGTGATCTCTTCGATTTCCCGACAGATCGGCTGCGCATCGGCATGGGGCTGGAGGAAGTCGCGCGCTTCAATGCCGAACGCGGCGTCTATGGACCGGGCTCGGTCGACGGCCATGTCGCCTCGCGCATCGAACTTCTCGTCAACGAGCCGGATCCCGTGCGCCTGCTTCTGCACCACTCCGGCGATACGATTGAAATCCGTTCCGCGCGCATGCCCGACGGCGGCGTCGTCACCACCTACACGGACATCACCCAGGCCGTGGCCGCCGAGGTGGCATTGGAGCGCACCAACGAAACGCTGGAGCAGCGGGTTCGCCTGCGCACCGAGGAACTGGTCAGCCTCAACGCCGAGCTCGGCCGCGCCAAGCAACTGGCCGACGAGGCCAACCTGTCGAAAACACGGTTTCTCGCCGCCGCCAGCCACGACATCCTGCAACCGTTGAATGCCGCGCGCCTCTATGCCACCTCGCTGCTTGAGCGCGTGCGCGAACAGGATGCGGCAGCCAATAATAATGCGGTCAGGCCCGACGGCGGATCCGTCTCGCTAGCCTCCAATCTCGATATGTCGCTCGAGGCAGTCGAAGAAATTCTCACCGCGCTGCTCGATATTTCGCGGCTCGATGCCGGCGCGATGAAGCCCGAACTGTCGACTTTCACCATCGAGGAATTGATGACGCATTTGCGCGTCGAATTCGCACCGCTGGCGGCGGAGAAAAAGCTCGAACTTATTTTCGTCCCGTGTTCGCTCAGCATCCGCTCCGATCGCCGGCTGCTGCGCCGCCTGCTGCAGAACCTGATTTCCAATGCGATCAAATACACGCCGAAAGGCCGTGTGCTTGTCGGCTGCCGCCGCCAGCAGGGCAGCGTGCGGTTCGAGGTCTGGGACACCGGCATGGGCATCCCCGAAAGCAAACAGGCCGATGTCTTCCTCGAGTTCGAACGGCTCGCCCCCGCGGTCAAAAGCGCGCGCGGCATTGGCCTGGGGCTTTCCATCGTCGAGCGCCTCAGCCGCGTGCTCGATCATCCCATCAGTCTTTCATCCACCGTGGGCGCCGGATCGGTGTTCCGCGTGCCGGTTCCCACGGCCGCATCTGTTGCCAAACGGCGAACTGCTGGAGCCGTCGCTGTCGCCGGCGACCGCCATTTGCCGCTGCACGGCATGCGGGTCATCGCCATCGACAACGAGCCGCGCATTCTCGATGGCCTGCATGCGCTGCTGACCGGATGGGGATGTTCGGTCTCGCTCGCCTCCAACCTTCAGGAGGCCGATGAAGTGCTCGGTATCGCCGGCCCGCCAGATGCGGTGCTTGCCGACTATCATCTCGATGACGGCGACGGGCTGATCTGCATCGCGGCACTGCGGCAGCGTTTCGGCGAAGACCTGCCGGCGCTGCTGATCACCGCCGACCGCAGCCTGGAGGTGCGTGACAAGGCGGTGATGCAGAACGTGCGTCTGCTGAACAAGCCTGTGCGCCCGGCCGCCCTGCGCGCCCTGCTGAGCCAGTGGCGCGTGCTGCAACGCGCGGCGGAATAGGCGTCAGGCGAAGGCGCGTGAGTCTTTCGCAGCGGGCCAGGTCCCCTGCGCGACGCGAATATATTGATTGGGTGTCGCGACCTTGACGCCAAGCGCCTCGGCTGCATGCAGGCCCCAGTTCGGATCGTCGAGAAAAGCGCGCGCCAGCGCCACCTGATCGACCGCGCCGCTGGCGATGATGGCCTCGGCCTGCTGCGGGCCTGCGATATAGCCCACGGTGCGCGTCACCAGGCCGGCCTCTGTCTTCACGCGCGCGGCGCGCTCCACATTGAAGCCAGGCCCTGCCGCGGGCCTGCCGCCGGCGACGATATTGCCCGAGCTGATGCAGACATAGTGAAAGCCGCGCTGCTTCAATTGCTGCGACAGGCGCACGGCGTCTTCGACGCCAAGCGCATTGTCGATGAAATCCGTGCCGGTGATGCGCGCGCCGAGCGCCACATGCGAGGGCGTCACCGCACGCATGGCCTCGGCCACCGCCAACGGAAAGTTCAAGCGCCGTTCCGCATCGCCGCCCCAATGATCGGTGCGCTTGTTGGACAGCGGTGAATGAAATTCATGCACCAGATAGCCGTGCGCGCCGTGCAGTTCGATCACATCGAAACCGATGCGCGCCGCCCGCGCGGTGGCGTCCGCGAAAGCGTCGATGAGGCCGAGAATTTCCGCATGGCTCAATTCGTGCGGCACCGGCCAGTCCTTCTCGCCGAACGGGATGGCCGATGGCGCCACTGTCTCCCACGCGCCGTTGGCCGGCGTCAGCACGGTGCCGACGCGCTCCCATGACAGCGGCGTCGAGCCCTTGCGGCCGGCGTGCGAAAGCTGGATGCCGAGCTTGAAGCCGGGCAGGGCGTATTTCTTGGCCGCGGCGACGACGCGGGCGAGGGCCTGTTCGTTGTGATCGGAATAAAGCCCGAGGCAGCCGTGCGAAATGCGGCCGCGCCGTTCGACCGCCGTCGCCTCGAGCACCGCAAGGCCAGCGCCCGACATGGCGAAGCGCAGCGCATGCTGCAGATGAAAGTCGGTCGCCGACCCGTCCTCGGCGGAATACATGCACATCGGCGAGATGGCGATCCGGTTCGGCACTTCGACCGGACCGATCTGCAGCGGCGAAAACAATGCGGAATCCATAGACGTCCTCCCTAGAGCCGCGCGCTTTGCTACGCGTCTATTGCTTCACGAACATCAGCACGAAACGGTCGCTCTCGCCGATAGCGGCATATTTGGCGCGGTTCGTGTCGCCTTCGCGATAGGTCGGCGGCAGCGACCACACGCCTTCGGGGTAATCTTTCGTGTCCTTCGGGTTGGCCTTCACCTCGGATGTGCCGATCAGTTTGAAGCCGGCCTTCTCGATGAGGTCGGTGGCGAAATCCTGACGGACATAGCCGTTTTTCATCTGCGCTTCCTGGCTCATATCGGTGCGGCCGCGATGATCGGCGACGCCGAGAATGCCGCCGGGCTTGAGCGCCTTGTGGAAGGATCTCAGCGCGCCGTCGATCTCCTTGCGTTCGAGCCAGTTGTGCATGTTGCGGAAGGTCAGAACGAAATCGGCGCTGCCGGGCGGGGCGATTTCGTAGGTGTCGGCATGGAACGGCGTCACCTGCACTTTGCCGTAATTGGCGGGATCGGCGGCATATTTCGCCAGCATTTTAGCGTGATCAGCCTGGTAGCCGGCCGACGCTGTAGGATCTCGGCCGGCCGCAACATAGAGGCCCTTGTCCTTCACGTAAGGCGCGAGGATTTCGGTCCAGTAGCCGGCGCTGCCGGGCAGCACTTCCACGATCACGCTATTGTCCCGCATGCCGAAGAATTTCAGCACTTCATAGGGGTGGCGATATTGGTCGCGCGCCTTGTTGCCGGGGCTGCGTTGCGGCCCGGCGATGAGTTCCGCAAGTCTGTCGGTCTGCTCCGCGCCGGCGCTCGGCGCGAATGCCGTAAGCGAGAAGGTCAGCGCTACCGCCGGCGGGAGCGCGGCGAGAATGGTCCTGCGGCTCAAGCCGGGCGTGTGGGCATTGCGGGTTTTCTGCATTGTTGTCTCCGGCGGGCGTGTTCTCCCCTTCGAGTGAAACGCCTTTGCGGGAAAAACGCCAATGAAAAACCGCAGGGCAACGCCAGCTACGGTTCAAAGCCGCGTGCTCAGGGCCAATCAGGAAATTTCTTCTGGAGATGCGGCGCTTCAGCGCCGCTGCGAGGACGACATCAGCGGCAGGGACGCGAACTGTGCACGCACCTGCGCGACTTCATCGCGGGCGTTCCGGGCATCGCTGCGCGCATCCCGCGCGGCCTTGCGATGCTTGCCCTGGCGGAACCAGGAGGCGCAGCCGCCGATGATAACGCCCAGCGCGATCGAAGCGAAAACCACGAGGTACAGCGGCATTCTGACTTGCGTCCAATCGCCGAGCAGCCCCGACGGATCGAAAACCACGGCGACGCTCTCGCGATTGGCCAGCGAGAAGACCACCGCGATAATCGCGACCGGCACCAGGATGAGCAGCTTCAGCAATCGTGTCATGATCGTCTTTTCACGGTCGTTTTGCAGCGAGCTCTAAACTACTGGTTGATGATGTCCAGCTGACGACTAGCGGCCGGTTTCCGTGTTCAGCCGCTCGCGCATTTCCTTGCCGGTCTTGAAGAACGGAACCGACTTTTGTTCGACGGAAACATGTTCGCCGGTG
>JAQGJO010000084.1 GCA_028290595.1 Hyphomicrobiales bacterium
CGCCATGCTGCGCGATCAGCCGGCGCGCCAGCGGCGTTGTGCGAATCCCTTGCGCGATCTCGGCCCGGCCGAAATTGCGGGTCGGCGTGAAGACTTCGTTGAATGGTGCAAAACCGCGCTCGGCGAGCGTGCCGTGTGCTTTTCCAGCGAATTGAGGAACGACCGGCTGTGCAGACTTTTGCGCGGCAGGCTTGGTCACTGGCTCCGCGCGCTTCACCTGCAGCTTGCCGTCGCCAATCACCGCGATGATCGCGCCCACCGGCGCCGTCTCTCCCGCCGCGTACACGATTTGCGAAACGATGCCGGATTCGATCGCCTGCACCTCCATCGAAACCTTATCGGTTTCGATCTCAAGCAGATTCTCGCCGGCCTCGATCCGGTCTCCCGCCTTCTTGAACCAGGTCGAGATCGTGCCCTCGGTCACGGTCTCACCCAGTTGCGGCATCAACACATCCATCGCAGATCGCCCCGCTCTGCCTTACCAGGCAACCGATATGTATTGGGTCTCGAGAAATTCCATCAAGCCGACATGCGCGCCTTCGCGCCCAATGCCGGATTGTTTCGTGCCGCCGAAGGGCGCGGCCGGATCGGACACAATTCCGCGATTGAGGCCGACCATGCCGTAGTCGAGCCGCTCGCTGAGTGCGAGCCCGCGCTTCAGGTCTTTTGTAAACAGATAGGCCACGAGCCCATATTCGGTATCGTTGGCCCGGCGGATCATCTCGTCCTCGGTGTGAAACCGCTGCAGCACGGCAACCGGTCCAAAGATTTCATCACGCAGACATTCCGCCGTGTCCGGCACATTGATGAGAACGGTGGGCGCATAGAAATAGCCCTTGCCGGGGACGGCCTCGCCGCCCGTCAGGATTTCCGCACCTTTGGCCACCGCATCGGCAACGAAATGCTCGACCTTGTCGCGCGTCTCCGCATTGACCAGCGCGCCAACTTCAACGCCGTCTTCGAGGCCGTTGCCGATTTTCAACCGACGCATTTTTTCGGTCAGGCGGGCGGCGAAAATATCGTGCACTTCGTCATGCACATAGAAGCGATTGGCAGCCGTGCAGGCCTCGCCCATGTTGCGCATCTTTGCGATCATCGCGCCCTCGACCGCCGCATCGATGTCGGCATCGGCACAGACGATGAACGGCGCATTGCCGCCAAGCTCCATGCCGGTGTTGACCACATTGTCGGCTGCTCCATGCAGCAGCTTGCGCCCCACCGCCGTCGACCCGGTGAACGAAATCATGCGCACGCGCGGATCATGCAGAAGCTTGTCGACCAGCGCCCCGGAACTGCGCGACGGCAGAATGTTGACGACGCCCGGCGGCACGCCCGCCTTCTCAAGAATAGGCATGAGCGCCAGCATAGTCAGCGGCGTCTCCGACGCCGGCTTGACGATCACGGGACAGCCGGCCGCCAGCGCCGGGCCGATCTTGCGCGTCGCCATGGCGGCGGGGAAATTCCACGGCGTCACCAGCACAGAAATTCCAATCGGCTTGTGCTGCACCAGAATGCGGGCGCCGCTGGCGGGCGCGCGCATCACATCGCCGAGATTGCGCACGCCCTCTTCCGCATACCAGCGGAAAAATTCCGCCGCATAAGCGACCTCGCTGCGCGAATCCGACAGCGCCTTGCCGTTCTCCAAGGTGATGATCCGCGCCAGGCGCTCCTGATCGGCCATTATCAGCTCGAACGCCTTGCGCAGAACTTCGGCGCGCGCGCGCGGCGTGCGGCCGGCCCAATCGGCGAATGCCGCCTCGGCGGCGTCGAGCGCCTTCATGCCATCGTCTACTGTGGCGCTCGCCACGGATGTCAGAACCTGCTCCGTCGCCGGGTTCATCACATCGAAACGTTTGCCATCCGAGGCATCGACAAACTTGCCGCCGATATAAAGACCAGTCGGCACATCCATGATCGGTTTCGCATCCATGGCAATTCTCCTTCGTGGCGTTCAGTTCATAGAACGGAAAATCTTTTCCACGATACGTTTCGAGGTTGGCAGAACCATGTCTTCGAGATTGTCCGCTGCAGGCAGCGGAATATGCGGCGTGGTGATGCGTACGATCGGACCATCGAGATCGTAGAAGGCCTCGTTCGCCGCGATGGAGGCGATCTCGGCGCCCCAGCCGAGCAGACGCGGATTTTCCTCGACCGTGAACAAACGGCCGGTTTTGGCGATCGAGCCCAGAATGGTCTGCGTATCGAGCGGCACCAGCGAGCGCACGTCGATCACTTCGCAATCGATGCCATGTTCGCGCGCCAGCACCTCCGCCGCATCAAGCGCGCGCGGCACCATGAGTGCCAGGGCCAGGATCGTCGCGTCGCGCCCGGGTCGCAAAATCTTGGCGGTCCCCAGCGTATCTAGAATCTCGCCGTCGGGCACTTCGCCCTTCACCGCATAGAGCGATTTGTGCTCATAGAAAATCACCGGATTCTGATCGCGCACCGAAGCCGCAAGCAACCCGACCACATCGACCGGGCTCGATGGCGCAACCACTTTCAGCCCCGGGATCATCATCGACCAGTTTTCGACCGACTGCGAATGCTGCGCGCCGAAGCGCGAACCCGCGCCATTGCCGGTGCGCACCACCAGCGGGCAGCCGATCTGGCCGTTGGTCATATATCTGGTCTTGGGAAATTCATTGGCGATGAAATCGAAACAGACCGCAAGAAAATCCGAGAACATGATTTCCGCGATCGGGCGAAGCCCGGTCATCGCCGCCCCCATGGCCGCACCGAGGATCGCCTGCTCCGAGATCGGCGTATCGCGCACCCGCTTCGGGCCGAACCGGTCGTAAAGGCCGACCGTGGCCT
>JAQGJO010000109.1 GCA_028290595.1 Hyphomicrobiales bacterium
ATGAGCTTTTTCATGGTGTCGCTATGTCAAACCGCGAACTTGAAAAGCCGCGGCAGCCAGAGCACGACGTCAGGCACCAATGTCGCGATCAGCATCACGGCGATCAGGGTGAGGATGAACGGCGGCGTTTCGCGGAAAATCGCGCCGATCGGCGTTCCGGTCAGCCCGCTGATCACGAACAGAAGCAGGCCATGGGGCGGCAGCGCCAGACCCACCATCATATTCATCATGATGATGACGCCGAAATGAACGAGATTGATGCCGAGCCCTTCAGCGACGGGAACCAGCAGCGGCACGATGACGAGCAGGATGGTGATCTCGTCGATGGCGACGGCCAGCAGCAGCAACAGCACGTTGACGCTGAGCAGGAACGCCACCGGCGGCAGGTTCCAGGCGACCAGCGTATTGCGCAGGAGCTGCGGCACATTCTCATTGGCGACCGCATAGTTGAAGACGAAGGCGCCGGACATGATAAGCCCAATGGACGCCGTCTGCCGGACGGTGTCGGAGATGACCTCGTACACCTGCGCCAGCCTGACGGAGCGATAGAACACCAGCGCCAGAACCAGCGCATAGGCGGCAGCGATGGCGGCGGCTTCGGTCGGCGTCGCGATGCCGGAATAGATGATACCCAGCAGGATGCCCGGCAGGGCAAGCGGCGGCAGCGCGCGCAGGAAAATCGGCCCGATGGCCCGCCAGGCCGGTGGCGTTTCTGCGGGGAAATTGCGTCTTCGTGCAATGATGGCGATGGCCAGCATCATCGCCCCGGCACTGGCGACGGCGGGCACGACGCCCGCCAGAAACATGGCGCCGACGGAGACGTTGGCGATGAGTGCATAGAAAATCATCGGAATCGACGGGGGAACCAGCGGTCCGAGCGTCGCTGCAACAGCCGACGTCGCGGCAGCAAAGCCCGCCGGATAGCGGCCGTTGCGCGTCATCATGCGCGCAACGATAAGGCCTGGCCCCGCGGCATCCGCCACCGCACTGCCGCTCATGCCGGAGAAGACCAGGTTCGAGACGATGTTGACATGGGCAAGGCCGCCGCGAAATCGCCCGACCAGCGCCTGCGCCAACAGCAGAAGCCGCTCCAGGACACCGCTCGCATTCATCAGATTGGCGACGAAAATGAACAGCGGAATCGCGAGCAGCAGGTAGTTGTTGTAAAGCCCGTTCATCGTCTGATCGACGACAAGGCCCGGGTCCTGATGCGTCACCGCCAGATAGGCAAATCCGGCCGCGAGCATGGCCAGTCCCATCGGCGCGCCCAGTATGGCGCCGGAGAGAAACACCGCCGCCAGAACCCATAGACCTAAAGTCATCTCATGTGCTCCAGCGCTTACAGACGATTGCGCCAATCGCTGCGGCTGAGTTCGATGAGACGCAGCGCCCAGCGCACCAAGGTCGCGGCAAGGAAAATACCAAAGCAGAAGTAGACGATATCGAGCCGCCACAGCATGACCGGCGTCCGTTCACGCCAGAGGAAGAGGATGTAGTCGAACGCCGCCGGCAGCGACCATGCGATGATGCCACCGAGCAGCAGGATGCGCAGCACCGCGACGATGCGCCGGCCCTGCGGCGGCAGATTGCGATCCACCAGGTCGAAGCAGATCTGCCGCCTATCCTCGACCAGGAATGCGTTGGCGAGAAAGATGATCCAGATGAACAGCACGACGGTGACTTCATCCGCCCATGCAACTGCATCGCCGACCGTGTGACGCACCAAGACCTTGTAGAGAAATACCACGAAGACGACGACGAACAGCAGATTGCAGATGATCTCGATGGCGTGGTGTACACGGCGGACTGCTTTCCGCCATGCGCTGTCATCGGCAGGAGTACGCTCAGCAAGATCGTCTTTGGCGCTTTCAGGTTGCATGGCGCCGGGTCTTACTTCGTTTCAACCACGCGCTTCAGCAGTCCGGCATTCCAGTCCTTCGCCAGATCGGAGCCCTCATAGGATTTGTCCGCCAGGGCGCGGAACGGCGCCAGGTCGAGAGCATCGACCGACAGGCCTTTGGCCTTCAGCGCGTTGACGATTTCGGCTTCGTCCTTCAGGCGCCCCTCATCGTTTTCGCGCGCCGCAGTGACGGCGGCCTCGCTGACGGCTTTTTTCTGGTCCGGGGTCAGCTTTTCCCAGAACGACTTGGCGATGGCGAAGAACACCGGCTGTACAAGATGCGACGTCAGAACCACCTGCTGCGTGACTTCGTAAAGTTTGGCAGCATTGAGAATGGACAGCGGGTTTTCCTGGCCGTCGATGGTGCCGGTCTTCAGCGCCAGATAGACCTCAGGCATGCCGAGCGGCACCGGGCTGACGCCAAGGGTGCGCCCGAGCACCAGCCATTCGGGCCCGGCCGGCATCCGCATCTTCACGCCGCCAAGATCGGCTGGGGTTTTGACATCGCGCTTCTGGCGCAGGTTGACCTGCCGGGTGCCGAGATAGGCGGTGGCGAGAATTTCGATGCCCATCTTGTCCGACACCGCCTTGCGGTATTCCGCGCCGATAGGACCGTCGAAGACATGGCGCATATGGGCATAATCGCGAAACAGATAGGCGCGATTGAACAGGCCCCATTCGGGAAGCTGCTGCGCCACCTCGAACGTGGTCATCGTGCTCATTTCAAGATTGCCGCGCTGCAGCGCCGGCACTTCCGTCCCCTGCCTGAACAGGCTGGACGCAGGATAGGCCTCCGCCACGACACCGACTTTGGCTGAGGCGATCGACGCTTTGAAGGTCTCGAGCGATTTGGCCAGGAAATCGGATGGCGGCGCGGCGCAGGAAATCCGCAATGTGACATCGGCGGCAGCGGCCTGATGGAGCGATACAAATCCGGCAACAAGACCCATCGCCAAAATACCAAGGGATTTCAGACCTGCGGATTTTACAACCATGCTGCGCCTCCTCCGCGAATTGCGGCCATTTCGACAAGCAAAGGGCTTGCCATAAACTCAGGCTAGTTTTATAAAATCCGGAAAGCAATATAAAATTATGGGTCGACATGAACTTTGCAGCCCAACTCGAGCCGGCCGATGAAACGCTGTCGCTGACGGAGCGCGCCTATCTGCGCCTGCGCCTCGGCATTCTCAGCGGGGATTTGCCGCCGGGAACCCGTCTGCGCGCCGCCGATCTCCAGGATCGGTTCGGCCTCGGGCTGACGCCGATCCGCGAGGCCTTGATGCGCCTCACCAGCGAAGGCCTGGTCGACGCGGAGGCCCATCGAGGCTCGCGCGTCAGCAGCGCGTCGCTGAAAGCCTTTGCCGACCTGATGGACGCGCGCCAGGAAATCGAGGCTGTCTGCCTGCGGCGGGCAATCGCGCGCGGCGACGCCGCATGGGAAGCCGAGATCGTCGCGTCCATGCATCTGTTGATCAGGACGCCCCTGCCCGACACCACCAGCGATCGCGCCGCGACAGCCGACTGGGAAAAATACCATCGCCGCTTTCACTTCGCCCTGGTATCGGCCTGCGGTTCCGAATGGCTGCTGCGCTTCTGGAATACGCTGGCAGATCAGTCGGAGCTCTATCGCGCCATCCGTCTCTTGCGGCGTGGCGAAACCGCTGCCCATGTTCGCGACATGAATGGCGAACACACGGCGATCATGAACGCGGTCGTTGGCCGCGACACCGAACTGGCGCTCCGCCTGATGAGCGAACACTTGAAAGCAACCGAGCGAGCGATCGCCCATCTGCTGGGCAGTGAATCCTCGGACGACAAAAAGGCCTGAGCCATGCGCGAGACAATCGAGACCGGCCTGCCGCAGCATAGTCAGCCTTTCGCCTGGGCGACGCGCGCCGGCGGCTTCATCTTCACGACTCATGGTCCTGTTCAGTCCGACGGCACAATTCTGCAGGCGCCGATCGAGCAGCAGGCGCGTCTTACGCTCGACAATCTCAAGACCGCGCTCGCGAACGCGGGCGCAAGCCTCGATGATGTGGCGCAGGTTCAGATTTTCCTGATCGATGCGGCCGACATGGCGCCGGTGGATCGCGTCTACCGGGAATATTTCCAGGCGCCCTATCCGACGCGCGCCAGCCTTGTCGTTGCCGGCCTGGTTGCACCGGGCATGCGCATCGAGCTCTGCGCCGTCGCCCATGCGCCAGGCGTAACCGACTGAACAAAGACGTATTTTACCAG
>JAQGJO010000113.1 GCA_028290595.1 Hyphomicrobiales bacterium
AGTCTCAAGCTGCCGAATAATGCAAACGAAAATGGCCGGGCTTTCGCCTGGCCATTTTGCTGTTGTGTCGAAAGCTACTGCGACAGCAGCGGAATCTCCTTCGGATTCTTCATCTTCGGCTGGCTCGCGAGCCAGGCGTGGATATCCGCCACATCGGCATCGCCGAGCACATGTTCCGAATAAGCCGGCATCAGCGTCGGCGCACTGCTGCGGATGAACGATTTCAGCGTATCGAGTTCCATCGGATCGGGCGCAAGCTTGGGGCCGCTGTTGCCGCCCTGGCCATTATAACCATGGCAGGAGTAGCAGCCGTTCTTGACGAATGTTTCGCGCCCCTTGGTCGCGTCGGCCGCGAACGCCGCGGATGAAATCACAAAGGTCGAAAACACAAAGGTCTTGGCGAATACCGCGGTGAAACAGGATTTCATTGTGGTCTCCTTTCAGCGCGGTTGCGTGATGGCGTCGATGAGAACCGGCTCGCCGGCTTTCACCATGGCGACGGCGCGTTTCAGCGCCGGTCCAAGATCGTCGGGATTGGTGATCGGGCCTATGCCTTCCATGCCCATTGATTTTGCCAGAGTGGCGAAGTCGACATTCGGATCTCTGATGGTGGTGCCGAGCCATTGCCGGTCGACGCCGCGATCTCGCCAATTGCTGACTCTCTGCACATGCATCACCTCCTGATGATAGGCGCGGTTGTTGTGCATGATCGTCAGCATGGGGATCTTGTGATGCACGGCCGTCCACAGCGCGCCGAGCGTGAACATGGCATCGCCGTCGTTCTGGATGTTGACCGCCAGCCGTCCATGCGCGCGATGCGCCAGCGAGGCGCCAAGCGCCGCCGGCAGGCCATAACCTATGCCCGCGCCGCCGGACCCGCCGATGAACTGATACGGCTTGGTGAAATCCCAGATCCTGTGCGGCCAGTTACTGAGGCTTGAATCGTTCGACACCAGCGCCCAGTCCTGATCCTTGATCGCGGCCCAGACTTCGGCGGACAGGCGTGCCGTCGAAATCGGGCTCGCGTCCCATGCGACGGCGGCAGCCGACATCAATCGCTCGCGGCCTTGTCCATAGGCCTTGCGATGCGTTTCCGCGCGTTTTGCAATCGCGTCCTTCAGCGATGGCGTCATTGCCACTTTCACGGCCTCGATCAACAACGGCAGTGTCGCTTCCACATCGGCGCCGATGGCGAGATCGACCTGCTGGAAGCGCTGGAAGTCCTGGTAATTGGCACGGATGTACAGATCCATCGGATTGATGCTGATGAGCTTGGTGCCATCCTTGATGCGCGATGACTGCAACTGCTCCGGATTGTCGGCGAAACTGTTCACCGTGCCCCAGAAGTCGGTCAGGCCGAGACCCATGACCACATCGGCCTGGCTGACGCCGCCGCGGCCTCTGTCGGAAGCATTGAGGAAATGTCGGTTCGGAAAGTTCTGCCTGCCGTATTGGTCGATGACGCCGGCGTTCAAAAGCTCCGCCAGTTCCACGAGCAGTCCCTGGCCCTTGTCGGTACGCGTGGCGCGATCGACGATGATGAACGGGTTCTGCGCCGAGACCAGCATCTGCGCCGCCTCCCTGACAGCCGATGGATCACCCGCCGGCGGCGTCACCAGCGACAGTTTCGGAATGCGCAGTTTCGCACCCTCCGGAATGGGATGCTCCTGCAAATGCCCATCTATCGACAGAGCGACAGGCTCCATCGGCGGCGTCATCGAGATGCGATAGGCGCGTACGGCGGATTCGGCGAAGTGCTGCAGCGATAGCGGTTGGTCGTCCCATTTGGTAAAGTCGCGCACCAGCGACATTGGATCCTGCGCGGCATGGGTCGTCGGCACGCCAGGCAGACGATCGGCCGCATCCATATGATTGCCCGCCATGACGAACATCGGCACGCGGTCGCACCAGGCATTGTAGATCGCCATAGTGGCGTGCTGCATGCCGACCGTGCCGTGGAACAAAAGCCCCATCGGCTTGCCGGTCACCTTGGCATAACCATGCGCCATGCCGGCGCCGATCTCCTCATGCGTCACCGTGAGAAGTTCGGGATTTTTGTTCATCGCATAATTGTTGATCGATTCATGCAGGCCGCGGCAGCTCGAGGCTGGATTGGTTGCGACATATTCAATGCCGAGCGCGCGCAGTACGTCGACCATGAAATCGCCGCCGGGCCGGCCTTCCGCCTTGGCGAGTGCGCCGGGCACCGCGGTTTCCTGGAACAGATCGCGCGCCGATGGCGGCATCGCTTTGGGGGCCGCACCTTGTGCCAGCGCAGAGCCGGCATCCTGCGATAGCGGCGCTGCAACGGCGGCGCTGGCGATGGCCGCGCCTTTTAAAAAGCGGCGGCGATTGAGATCAGGCTTGAGAGCTGAATCAGTCATCTGTTCCTCCCCATGGAATGGACGACGCCTGGTGCAATCAGGTGCAACGGCGATCACCACCCTCAAAGTCTAACACCGGATTGGTCGTTAGCCAGAGGAAGATTGAATGCGTTGCGATATGGCATTCTGTTATTGCCACTATCGCGATCGGTTATTGCCGCCGCATTTATTGAGCGCGATCTTGCAATAGTTATGTTTGGAGCAACGCATGATCCCGAAAAGTGGACGCCGGTTTTCGGACTAGATCATGCCGGAACAAACACGCGCTAGGCGCGCAGGCAAAGTTTCGCCAGGTCCTGGAAGGCGCGGGCGCGATGCGACAGGGCGCGCGAACCATCGGCTGGAATGCCGTGCTTTTCTTCCGACGACATTTCGCCGAATGTCAGATTGTAATCATCCGGCAGAAAGAACGGATCATAGCCAAAGCCCTTGTCGCCGCGTGGCGGCCAGACGATGGTGCCGAACACCTTGCCTTCGACTGTCTCAATATGACCGTCAGGCCAGGCCACCGCGAGCGCCGAGACGAAATGTGCCCGCCGTGCAGCGGCATCTGTTGCGCCTTTTTCCTGCAGCAGGGTTTCGATCTTCAGCATGGCAGTGGGGAAATCGCCGGCCTCTCTGGCCCAGCGCGCCGAGTAAATTCCCGGATCGCCATTCAGCGCATCGACGCAAAGGCCGGAGTCATCGGCGAAGGACGGCAGGTTGGCGGTGTGCGCCGCAGCCTGCGCCTTGATGATCGCATTGGCGATGAACGTGTCGCCGGTTTCTTCCGGCTCCGGCAGGCCAAGCTCGGCGGCAGATACAGCCTCGATGCCGTATGGCTCAAGCAGTTCGCGCATCTCCCGCAGCTTGCCTGCGTTATGAGTTGCGATGACCAGACGGCCTTCGATCGCGCGATGCGTCGTCATCTCAGGCGACGGTCTGCTTCTGCATGTCGACGAGTTTGGCGATGCCCTGTTTGGCAAGCGCCATCATCTGCGCCAATTGCGCTTCGTCGAACGGCGCGCCCTCCGCCGTGGCCTGCACCTCGACGATGTGGCCCTTGCCGGTGAGAACGAAATTGGCGTCGGTCTGCGCCGATGAGTCTTCCACATAGTCGAGATCAATCACGGCTTCGCCGTTGGTCAGCCCGCAAGAAATCGCCGCCACATGGTCCTTCAACGGCATGTCGCGGATGATCGAGCGCGAGCGCATCCATTTCAGGCAATCGTGCAGCGCCACCCATGCGCCGGTGATCGAGGCCGTGCGCGTGCCGCCATCGGCCTGCAGGACATCGCAATCGATCGTGATCTGTCGTTCGCCGAGCATCTGAAGATCGACGACGGCGCGCAGCGAGCGGCCGATGAGGCGCTGGATTTCCTGTGTGCGGCCGGACTGCTTGCCCGATGTCACTTCGCGGCGCGTGCGTGTTTGCGTGGCGCGCGGCAGCATGGCGTATTCGGCGGTCACCCAGCCGCGGCCCTGGCCGCGCAGCCACATTGGCGGCTTGTCCTCGAGCGAGGCGGTGCACAGGACCTGCGTTTCGCCGAACTTGATCAGGCACGAGCCTTCCGCATAACGCGCAACATTGCGTTCGAATGAGACGGCGCGCATTTCGTCGGCGGCGCGTTTGGAAGGACGCATGTGGCGGCTCTCTGGTCAGGGTTTCAAGTTCTTGCGGGTTCCTAGAGGCAAACTCCGCGTGCGACAAGCGCCGCCCCTCGCGGTTTCAGCCATGGCGAACCAGTTCGGCCCGCGTGGGGCCCTCCGCGCCGCGCCGGGCGCAGGCGAAAGAGGCGGCCGAGGCGGCGAAC
>JAQGJO010000120.1 GCA_028290595.1 Hyphomicrobiales bacterium
AGCACGACCTCGCCGCCCTCGCCTTTCTCGGCAACTTCGGCGTCGAGGCTCGCCAGCAGGCAGGCCATGCTTTCGGATGTCTCGCCGAACCGGATGCGCTCGCCGATATTGAGCTTCTTGGCGGGACGCACGAAAGCGCGCCAGCGGTTGCCGCTCTCGCGCTTATGCAAGGTCACATCGATATGGGCGACGGCTTCGCCGCGCACGCGCACGCCCGACAGGCGCGCGGGAATGACTTTGGTGTCGTTGACTACGATCGCATCGCCCGGCTGCAGCAGATCCGGCAGATCACGCACAAATCGATCGGCGATCGTCTGCGGCGCATCCGGCGTCACCACGAGCAGGCGCGCCGCATCGCGCGGCTCCATCGGGCGCAGTGCGATCCGGTCTTCCGGCAGATCGAAATCGAAAAGATCGACGCGCATATCGCGCCCCCATTACAGATTCACCGGCCAGGCATTCGCCTGACCGGTGAGATTTATCACTATAGCGTTTTCCGATCCGCTGGATCGGACAGACGCGTCCTGTGTATTAAAGAGCGCATTTTCTTCACGCGAACCAGTGTCCACTTCGCTTGAAAATGCGCTCATGCGGCCGAGCCGCGGTATTAGCTGATCTTGGCTGAGACGATCTTGTCCGGATCGCGGACGGGTTCGCCGCGCTTGATCTTGTCGACATTTTCCATGCCGGAGGTGACTTCGCCCCAGACGGTATATTGCTTGTCGAGGAAGCGGGCGTCGTTGAAGCAGATGAAGAACTGCGAATTCGCCGAATCCGGGCTCTGGGCGCGCGCCATCGACAAGGTGCCGCGCACGTGCGGCTCGCTGTTGAACTCGGCCTTGAGGTTCGGATAGGTCGAACCGCCGGTGCCGGTGCCATGCGGGCAGCCGGTCTGCGCCATGAAGCCTTCGATCACGCGATGGAACACGATGCCGTCGTAGAAGCCCTCGCCGACCAGCTTTTTGATATGGGCGACATGATTGGGCGCAAGATCCGGGCGCAAGCGAATGACGACCGGGCCCTTGGTGGTCTCGAGCGTAAGCGTATTTCCTTCGTCGGACATGACAACTCCTGATTGGATGGTCCTAAATCGATGTAGCGGGCTTTCTGACCGCCGGCGCGATGAAGCGGATCGCGAAACTGCGCCCCGCAATAGCCTGCCCGAGGCCTGGGGTAAACCTCAGAGGCGCACAAGATTGAATCGCCGTCAGAATTGAAGCACTTACGGCCTTGCGCAGGGTCTCGTCGCTGCCCGCTTTCACATAGGTAATGCGCGGCTGGCCGACAATATCCCCGGTCCTCGAAAAGCTGAGGCGGACCGTCACTTCCACATCGCCGGACGAGCCGGCGGGCGGCGACCAGCACGACACGATGCGCTGGGGAATACCGTTCGGCCTGTCGATCGGCGGATATTCGGCGGTCTTTGACGGCTGTTGCGATGATCCTTGTGATTGCAACTGCGATTGCTGACCAATCGCCGTCGCGGGTTGCTTCGTCCCCTGCATGATGAAGCCGCCGCCGAGATAGGGCATCGGCGAGGGCTGGATGAGGCTGCCCTGGGGGCCGCGCAAGGTTCCCAACCGATCCTGGCGAGGTCTGATCTCACCGAGATGACGGGTGGGCGACGGGATCGTGCCGTATTGGCGGCGATGCGCCGTCTGCTCCGGCGTCGTCTGCGCCTGAGCTCCGGCCGCGATGGCCGTTGTCATGGCGAGAGCGAGCAGCGCAAAGTTGCAGAAGCGACGCATGAAACCTCCTATTCGGCCGCCATACGTTGGCTATTCTCCGTACTCGACACGACCTCGCCGATGACGATGGCGAAATCGTTTCGGAAGCTGTCTCTTTTTCGTCGCCTGCATCACAGAGGTACCGCCGAGATAGGGCATCGGCGACGGTTTGATGAGGCTGCCTTGCGGACCGCGCAAGGTTCCCAACCGATTCTGGTTCGGTCTGATCTCACCCAGATGGCGGGTCGGCGACGGGATCTCGCCGTAATGGCGTTGATGCAAGGTCTGCTCGGGCGTCGTCTGCGCCTGCGCACCGGCTGCCATGACGGTTGCCACAAGAGCGAAAAGTGCGGAGGCGCAGATGGAACGCATGAAAGCTCCTATTTGGCGTCTGCTGCCATGCGCATACGGATCATCTTGTCAGGATTCGTCACCTGGCCGTTCTGCGCCTGCGAGCCCTTTTTGATCTTGTCGATATTGTCCATGCCCGACACGACTTCGCCGACGACGGTGTAGTTGTTATTCAGGAACGAAGCGTCGCCGAAGCAGATGAAGAATTGCGAATTCGCCGAATCCGGCGCCTGCGAGCGGGCCATGCCGACGGTGCCGCGCTTGAACGGCGTCGCGGTGAATTCGGCCGGAATGTTGGGAAGATCGGATTTGCCGGTTCCGGTGCCGGTGGGATCGCCGGTCTGCGCCATGAAGCCGTCGATTACGCGGTGGAACAGCAACCCGTCATAGAAATGCTGTTTCACCAGCTCCTTGATGCGGGCGACATGCTTCGGTGCTAGATCGGGCCGCATCTCGATCGTGACCGGCCCATCCTTGAGCTGCAGGATCAGTGTGTTGTCGGGATCGGCCGCAGAGGCCGGCGTAGCCGGCAGC
>JAQGJO010000131.1 GCA_028290595.1 Hyphomicrobiales bacterium
TGCACTCGCGCTTTTTCGCGCCGGTCTGTACGCTCATCCTGTGCTTTTCTGGCCTGTCACTCTTACTCACCGCCTGAGATATTGAACGAGGACCGCCCATCGATGGAACCGATCTCAGCCCCCAACTTCCCCGCCGCAGGCTATGCCATCCACGCCGACATTGCGCTCGGGCCGGATGGCACGATGCGCGATGCCGTGCTCGTCGTCGTCAACGGCGTCATTCAGGAACTGTCCCCCGCCGCCGATTATGTGGAAGGCCCGAACCGGCAGAAACTGCTGCGCTTGCCTGAGTGCGCGCTCATACCGTCGTTTATCGACGTGCATCATCACATCATCGAGCCGTTCGTGAAATCGCTGACCGGCGGCGAACCAGCGCAATTGTGGAAGCGGTTCTGGCTGCCGCTCGAAGCCGCGATAACGCCGCAGAGCGCCCACGACGGCGCCAAATGGACTTTCCTGGAGGCTCTGCGGGGCGGCATGACCACAATCGTCGATCACGGTATCCGCACCCATGAAATCGCCGACGCCATCCATCAGGCCGCCGACGAAACCGGGATCAGGCTGGTATCGTCAACCGGCGCTTATGATCTCAAGAATTTCACCACGGCAGCGGAAAGGACGCCCGACCTGGTCACCGATGTCAGCGCGGCGCTGAAGATCGCCGAACGGCATATGGAAGAATGCGCGAAGTTCGCGCGCATAAAACCATCACTGGCTTGCGGCACCGTTCAATCGAACTCCGGAACCATGATCCGCACCCTGTCGAAGTTCTGCCAGGACAATGACATCCTGTTTCAGATTCACGCCAACGAGCACACTTTGGAAGTGCACGCCTCGATCGAAGCCTATGCCAGGCGGCCGATCGAATATCTTCACGATCTTGGCGCGCTTGGCCGCACCACGCTTGTCGCCCATGCCACGCTCGTCACCAGCGATGAAATTCGTCTTCTGCAGGAGACGGATACTGCCGTCGCCTACAATCCGGTTGCCTGCATCTGGAAAGGCAATGCCGTCGCGCCGGCCCTCGATTATATGACACGCGGCATTCGCGTCGGCCTTGGCTCTGACGGCACGCGCAATGACGGCTTCCGCATGCTGGACGCAGCGGAAGCCTGCCAGCGTATCGCCTATGGCATGCCGCGAGATGATTTCTCCTGCGGCGCCGGCTGGCGATGGGTGCATGCCGCGACCCAGGGCGGCGCCGATTCCATTTTGATGGGCGATGAAATCGGCGCGCTCAGTCCGGGGCGCAAGGCGGATTTCCTGATCCTCGATTGCAGCGGCCCGGAGGTGCGCCCTTGCTGGGATTTCACCTGGGAGCTGGTTCGGCAATACGATCGCGCCGACATCCTTGCGACCTTTGTCGACGGCGAGCCCGTCTGCATCGGCGGCAAGAGCACCAGGTTCAATTCATCGCGCTTCCTGTCGGACGCCGAACCTCACGCCATCCAATCCGTCATCGACGCGCGCCTGGTGCGGCTGCATCCGACCAGCGAAGCGGCAAAGCGAATGCGTTAGATCCCGTCATCATTCCATTTCATGTTTGGCAAACAACACGTTGGCTCAGCGAACAGGTCTGCAAACAGGTTCCGATTGCCGTCAAAGCCAAGCCGGGGCAGAATGAGATGGCTGGCGAAGGGGGGCGGTGTAGACGGAGCTCGCTCATGGTCGACCACACCAATGTTCTGATGGTGTTTCCGCGCTTCAATCCTCATTCCTTCTGGAGCTATGAGGGCGCTGTCGAAATTATGGGAGCGAAATATCCCGCCGCGCCGCTAGGGATGATCACACTGGCTGCGCTCCTGCCCGCTGATTGGAACATCCGCCTCGTCAATCGCAACACCGAGGAATTGACTGACGCCGACCTCGATTGGGCCGACATGGTCATGACCGGCGGCATGCTTTCGCAGCAGTTCGATGCTCTGCAGATGATCGACATGTGCCGCAGCAGGAAGCTGCCTGTCGCCGTCGGCGGCCCGGACGTGACGTCGAGCCCACACCTTTACGCCGCCGCCGATTTTTCCGTGCTTGGAGAGGCGGAAGATATTATCGATGACTTCGTCGCCGCATGGCAGCGCGGCGACAGAAGCGGCGTATTCGAGGCGGAAAGGTTTCAGGTCGATGTCACCAGAACGCCGATCCCGCGCTTCGACCTGCTGAAGTTCAACCAGTACCTTTATATCGGCGTGCAGTTCTCGCGCGGCTGCCCGTTCACTTGCGAGTTCTGCGATATCATCGAGCTCTATGGCCGCAAGCCCCGTGCGAAGACCGCGGACCAGATGCTGGCCGAGCTCGATACGCTCTACAAACTGGGATATCGCGGCCATCTCGATTTCGTCGACGACAATCTGATCGGCAACAAGAAAGCCGTAAAGGCCTTCCTGCCGCAATTGATCGCCTGGCAGAAGGCGCACAATTTTCCCTTCGTGCTCACCACCGAGGCCTCGCTCAACATCGCCGACGATCCGCAACTGCTGCAGATGATGCGCGACGCCAATTTCTTCGGCTTCTTCGTCGGCATCGAGTCGCCCGATCCGGCCACTCTTGTTCAGATGTCGAAAAAGCAGAACGTCAAGCACGAGATCTATGAGAGCGTGCACAAGATCTACGCTGCCGGCATGATTCTTTTCCCCGGCTTCATCGTCGGGTTCGATTCTGAAAAGGCCGGCGTCGTCGATGCGATCATGGAGTGCGTAGAGGAATCCGATCTTCCCATGGCGATGTTCGGCCTGCTCTATGCGCTACCGGGAACGCAATTGACCCGGCGTCTTGAAAAAGAGGGACGACTGCACCCGGAAGTGGGTGTCGACACAGACCGCAAACAAGGCGACTTCGCACTCTCCGGCCTGAACTTCGATACGATGCGGCCACGCGTCGACATTCTTCGCGATTTCGCCGATATCCTGACGCGGCAATATGAGCCACGCGCCTATTTCGCGCGCCTGCGCCGCGCCGTGATCCCAATGCAGCGGATCAAACTGCCGGCCTGGATCGCCGTGCGCGATTCATTGCGCGAGATCGACCGCTTCTTCAAGCTGATGTGGGAAGTGACCGTGCATCGGCCCGATATGCGCAAGCATGTCTGGAAGCTATTGCTCGAGTGTTTCGTGCGCAATCCAAACGCTGTGCGGAACATCATGGTGATGGTCGTCTTCTATCTCTATCTCGCCCCGCTCAGCCGCTTCTGGATCGCCGAGACGAACAGGCAGATCAAGGCCATCGAGACCGGCACCTGGCAACCGCCGCGCAAAGCCACAGCTCAGATACGGACCGCTGCGGCTCTATAGAGCGCAAGCAGCGATCGGGCATGAAACTTGTATCGAGCCTAGGTGCCTGTCTTTCTATTTCAGCACGAGAGCCGATCATGATTGAGGAAACCAACCATCCCGATGTCGTCGCCGAAGTGAAAGCTGCCTTCGAGCGCTACAACAAAGCCATCGAGACCGGCGATACAGAAACCCTGAACACGCTGTTCTGGAATTCGCCGCTGACGGTTCGGTTCGGGCC
>JAQGJO010000152.1 GCA_028290595.1 Hyphomicrobiales bacterium
GCAGATGAAGGCGTGGCTGGCGCGCTGCGGCATTCCGAGTTCCAACTTCTGGACGCGCAAGGGTGTCGAAGCGTTGATGTTCTTCCGCGATCCGTCGGGCAATATGATCGAACTGTTTTGCCAAAGCGGCTTCAAGGGCGCCATGGACTTGCCCAAAGGGCCACCGCGCGGACATGGCTCCGCCGTTGATGTCGAGGCGTTTCGCTACGACACCTGGGCGTTGCCGGGCTGACAAGGAGAGTGTCATTCCCGCCAAGCGAAGCGCAGAGCGGCAATCCAGGAGCAACGTGACGTTCCAACATTCACCCCTTGGCTTCTGGATCCCCGCTCACCCGCTGCGCGGGCGTCGGGGATGACAAGAGGCTGTTCACTCAGCTTGGAAAAAATCCGGCGCCTGCATAAATGCTCGCGCAGGAGCCGTCGGTCAGCGATGTATAAAAATCTCTTGCGCGCGCATCCAGGGGTTCGACAAGCCCCTTGGCCACCGCATAGGTCGTGACAAGCTGGAGGTCGTCAGGTAGCCAGCCGGCAATGCCGACGCCGTCGACGGCGACAATCTCGGTGGATTGGGTCAGCCCGAAGTCGGCGCGATCTTCAACCACTTCCTTCATCACATTATAGCCGCCGACCCGCAGGATGGTCTTGGCGCGCGTCACGTCGAGAAGGCCGGTGCGTTCGAGCACGCGATGCAGATGATTGCCGGCGGTGCCGCCGCCGTCGGGATCGCCGCGTGCAATGTGTTTTGCCGCCAGCAGCGCGGCGCGGAATTTATCAACTGTTGTAATGTCGGGCGCCGTCACGCCGTCTTTCACGCCAAGTGCAATGCGTGACGAACCGACGGGCGAGGGCGCGCCGAGCAGTGAGCGCTCATGCAAGACGGACAGCGCATCGATGGACGCGGCGACGACATCGAAGACTTCGCCGGCAGCAATGCGCTTCTCGACGGCGCCCGATGTGGCGAATTGCAGATGCAGATTGGCGTTGCTGCGCTTATGGAAGGCCTCGGCCGCACCGGTGATGGCCTGGCGCACGGCGCTGGCCGAAAGGATCCTGATCGCGTGTCTGTCGTCTGCGCCAATGACGGTTTCATCTGCCATGCATTTTCTCCCTCGTGTACGCCATGTATTTAACGTTAATGGCGGAAGTGCGTTGCGCACATCGTTGAAACCATGTGGATAGGTGTGCGGCGGAACGTAAGTCATTTGCCCGAGGCCCGAAAGGCATTCCAATGAGTATCCGCACAGTTTCGTTTGTTGTCTTCGCCTTTGCCCTGAGCGCTGCAGGTAGCGCCCAGGCCGGCGACGGCTGCTGCTATCAGCGTGTCACCACACCGCCCGTCTATGGCGCGGTGCAAGAGCAGGTGATGGTGTCGCCACCGCGTACCGTCGCCCTTCAGTCGCCCGCCGAATATGGCGAAGTGACCGAGCGTATCGTCACCCGGCCGGCGCGCAGCTATGCGCGTTCTATTCCCGCCATCACGCAGAGTGTGGCCGAACAAGTCATGGTCCAGCCGGGCGGCAAGGTCTGGAGCGTAACGCGTGATGCTTACGGCCGCGAAGTCGGTTGCTGGGTCATGCAACCGCCGGTCTACAACACGGTCTATCGCACCGTCGTCGTGCAGCCCGCGAGCGTCACCTATGAGACCGAGCCGGCGGAATACGCCACCGTGCGCCGGCCCGTGCAGGTGCGCCCGGCGCAGACTTATTACCAGAATACGCCGGCAACCTATGCGACGCAGACCCGCCAGGTGATGGTGCAGCCGGGCTATGACGGCTGGCAGAGCCTCGGCGGCCATCGTCGCGGCTACGGCTACTGAAGGTTCGTCCTGTCAACGCTTGTCGAGTGCGGCTGTCTCTCCGCACTCGCTTCGCGTTACGACAGTTGCACGCGTGGATGTGCGCTGTCGGCGAAAGAGATGCTGCATGTCATCGCCAGTTCTGATGCGGCCAGCGCATTGAGCGCTTCGGCTGCAGCCTCGACCGAGCCCTCTCCATTCGACTGGATGGTCAGCACGATGCGGCGTGTCTGCGCGCCGACGACTGAGCGCGCATCCTGCCGCCAGTTCCAGCGCCGGCACAGCACGGTCGATCCTGCCGCATAGACCACTTCGCCTGATTTCGGCGGCTGTTCCGCCGGTGATCCTTCGGCCGGCGCCATGTCGATGAAGCTGTCACCTTCGCGCGCGAAGCGAAAGGCCAGATCTGCGTTTATAGGATCTTGCACGCGATCGAGATCGTCGGCGCCCAGACACAGCACATAGGCGAGCGAAACCGCGTTGTAGAGATCGACAAAGGCATTGATGCGGGGAATCTCATCGCCGGCCAGCACGCGCTTCACCAGCCGTTCCACGGATGAGCGATAGCTTGTGCTCTTGATGCCGAAGCCCTTGTAGGCGCGGCGCCAGGCAGCGACGCCAGGAATGGCGGAGAGTTCTGTGCCGTTCCATTGCGCTCTGCAAATTTGCATGGTCTCGGCGACATAATCTTCGATGCGCCGTGTTCGCTGCAATGGAATGCCGTTCGATTTGAACAAGAGAACGGCAACACGAAAGTCCGGAAAACGGGTTGCGACATCGGCGATGGACAAATCGATCATACGGATGAGAAACTCTGTTGCAGATACCGACATTGACGGCGTATACGGCTGCGCCCAGTATGGGCTAAAGATTGCCTGGGGGGAAAGCAATAGAGCGTCGCTTGTCATGGTTTTGCAGCGCGCCTGTAGGATATTCGCCAAAACACTCCCAATAAATCAGACTTCATAAGAGGAGACGGCCAATGAAAATACTATTCTTCAACGACTGGCGCCTGGGCGTACTGAAAAACGCCGACACGGTCGTCGATGTGTCCCGCCATGTGGCGGGATTGGTTCATTCGGGCCCACACGATCTCATCAACATGGTGATCGGCCGCTTCGGTGAATTCCGCAAGGTTTTCGAACAGGCAGTCGCGCAGGAGCCCGGCGTGCCGTTGTCTTCCGTCACTCTGCGTCCGCCGCTGCCAAAGCCCGTGAACATCGATTGCATGGCGGTGAACTATATGGAGGACGGCACGCGCAAGGAGCCGGCGCCGATCAATGCTTTCCACAAATCGCCGATGGCGGTGATCGGGCCCAATGGCACGATGATCCTGCCGGATATTCCTGCCACCGTGTTCGAGGGCGAGGCGGAGATTGCGCTGGTCATCGGCAAGCGCGCCAGCAATGTGCCGGCGGCGGACGCCATGTCCTATATTTTCGGCTATCTCAATTTCATCGACGGATCGGCGCGCGGTGTGCAGCCGGCGGCGCAATCCTTCTATCAGATGAAATCCCGCGATACGTTTGCGCCCATCGGGCCGTGGATCGTTACTGCCGACGAAGTGCCGAACCCGCAGAACCTCCAGGTGAAGCTGTGGAACAACGGCGTGCTCAAGCAAAATTATAACACCAGCGACATGGCCCATAAAATCCCGCGCTGTATCGAGTTCGTCAGTTCCATTCACGCGCTCGAACCAGGCGACATCATTGCGCTGGGCACCAATCATCGCGGCCTGCACAGCTTCCAGAACGGCGATATGATCGAGCTTGAAGTCGAGGGGCTCGGTCGGCTGAAGATCGGCGTCAGCGACCCGTTGAAGCGCTCCTGGGTGCGCGAGTCGCGGCTTGAGCGCGAGCAGCAGGGACTGGATCCGATCGCACCACAACTATCGGGCAAATACGCCAAGACGTGAATCTCAACACACCTAATCACCTTGCGTGAAATGCAGAGCGGTACCGGCGTCCATGCGCCGATGCCGCTTTCTTCGGCAATTGTGCGCATGCTACAGGTTGAGGCAGAATAAGAAATCCGGCCTCGGGAGGGGCCGATCCTCTCCTTCGGGCACGCCCGCTTTCCTGGTTTTGCATCGACATGATGACTGAATTTCTCGGCGTGCCCGAAACCGGCCTTCTGCTGTTCCTCGGCCTCACCTTCGCGTCCTTCGCAACGGCTTTTATCGGCGTCTTCACCGGCACGGCGGGCGGGTTGATCCTGCTTGCCACCATGGCTCTGGTGATGCCGCCGGCGGTGCTGATCCCGGTGCATACGATCGTGCAGCTGGGCTCGGGCGTTACCCGCACGATGATCATGTGGCGCTGGGTGATGCGCGCCACACTGGCGCCGTTCATCATCGGTGCCGCGGTGGGGGCGGCGATCGGCGCCAAGGCCTTCGTCTCGATGCCGACCTCGGTCACCATGGGCATTCTGGGCGTCTTCATCCTGATCGTGACCTGGCTGCCCAAGCTTGGCCGCATGGGCGGCCAGAGCAGCCGCTTCGCCCTGGTCGGGTTCGCCGCGACCTTCATCGGCGTCTTCGTCAGCGCCACCGGCACCCTGGTAGCGCCGTTCGTTGCCAGCGCCGCGCCCGACCGGCGCAATCACGCCGCGACGCTCGGCGCGTTGATGACCTTCGTTCATATTCTCAAAATGGTGGCGTTCGCCTTTCTCGGCTTCGCCATCAGCGCCTACATCCCGCTGATGGCGGCGATGATCCTCACCGGCGCTGTCGGCAACTGGGTCGGCGAGGTGGCGCTGGAGAAAGTCAGCGAGCAGCGTTTCCGGCTGATCCTGCAGGTCGGCCTGACCCTGCTGGCGCTGAAACTGCTGTGGGATGCGTTCCAGCAGGCCGGTTGGCTCTGAGGGCCGGTAAACGCTGGAATCGTGGAAAGAATGGTCGGAGTGAGAGGATTCGAACCTCCGACCCCCTGCTCCCGAAGCAGGTGCGCTACCAGGCTGCGCTACACTCCGAACTGGATTTCCGCGCGCCGAAGCGCGAAGCAGCGGACTTATAGCGGCGCAATTCTGCCGCGACAAGCGCTTCCCGGCAGAATCGCGGGTAAATGATCGCGATGTCGCAGATGGCCGAAAAGCCGTGGAAAACAGGCCGGTAATCGCCGAAACGCCGATTGCCGGGCAGATTTCAAAAACCAGATTTCACTTTGCCCAAAAATGCGCTATGGCCGCCCGGCGTCATTGGGGCGTCGCCAAGCGGTAAGGCAGCGGATTTTGATTCCGCCATGCGGAGGTTCGATTCCTCCCGCCCCAGCCACGCATAATCGTGTTTGCAGATAGCTCGACGGTCGTGTGGGAGTGCGCGACAGTTCAATGGCTTGCCCGCAGGGTTTGGGATGGCGGAGACCAAGAGACCGCGGAATACCAGGTTTTGACCGAGAAAGAGACGGCCAGTCTGCGGCGGCAAATTTCCAATTTCCGGATTTCGGACTTTGAGCGGCTGCAGACCAATTCGGTCGTTCCCTCTGCTAATCACGCGGAAGTGCGCCTCTGCATGACAGCTAAAGCGGATTAGCTACTTCACCTCACAGCATCTTCACTTCATTAAATGCCGTTCTAGCTAGACGCATCGCCTTCGCGTTGAGTTGACGGCAGAGTTGAGGATCAATTGCGGATGTCTGAAACAATATCTTCGAGCAGCCCTCCGAGCTCCTCGAAGGCCCTGTCGGGGCGCGAACTTGTGCGTGTGATGATCGGTGTCATGCTCTGCATCCTTCTCGCAGCACTTGATCAGACAGTCGTAATTCCGGCGCTTCCTTCAATAGGGAACGAACTCAACGCG
>JAQGJO010000155.1 GCA_028290595.1 Hyphomicrobiales bacterium
CGGGCAGCGCCGATATCGGCGTTAGCGCCGGCACCTTGGGCACGGTCGGCGCTTTCGCCAAAGGTGCGCCGGTGCGCATCATCGGCGGCACCATGCATGGCGCCAACGATCTCTACTGGTATGTGAAACCGGACTCGCCGATCAAATCCATGCGCGATACTGCCGGCAAGACGGTGTCCTATTCGACCGCCGGCTCATCGACGATGACCGCCGTCCTGGCGTTTCGCGATTTCTACAAGGTCGATCTCAAGCCAACGGCGGCGGGCGGTCCTCAATCGTCCTACACGCAGACGCTGACCGGGCAGCTCGACGTCGGCTGGTCGGGCGGCTCGATCCTGCTGGAGCAGATGGACGAGGGCAAGGCGCGGGTGATCGCGCGCGCCAGCGAGGTGCCGCAATTGCAGAACCAGACGGCGCGCATTCTGGTGAGCAATGTGCAGACGGTGGAGAAGCGTCACGACGTGCTGGCGCGCTTCATGACCGCCTATCGCGAGACGCGCGACTGGCTCTATACCGATCCGGCGGCGACCGAAGCTTTTGCCAAATGGGCGGAGATTCCGCTCAAAGTGGCCAATGAGGTTCGGACTTCGATCTATCCCAAGCAGGATCTCGACCCCGACAAGATCATCGGCATGGATCTGATCATGGAAGATGTCGTCAAATTCAAATATGCGACTGCGCCTCTGACCAAGGAACAGACTTCGCAACTGTTTCTCGTGCCGTTTAAATAGACGGACTTTGCGCAAAACTGAGACTTGAAACAGAAAGCCGTTGGCGTAAAACCAAAACTTGTCAAAACCAAGCTTTAAGAAACCTGGCGACGGCCAGGGAGGACGAAGGAAATAATATGAGCCAGCTTACCAAGGTGATCGAGGATCTTGTTTCCGCCAACCGCATTCTCGCGCGCGAGAACATTCTGGACTCCTTCGGCCATATCAGCGCCCGCAATCCGGACAATCCGAAGCAATATCTGCTGTCGCGCGCGCGGGCTCCCGATTGCATCGAGGCCGACGACATCATGACTTTTGAGCTCGACGGCACGCCGGTGAACGGCGGCGACCGCAAGCCCTATCTCGAACGCTACATCCATGGCGCCATCTACGAAGCGCGGCCCGACGTGCATGCCGTCATCCACAGCCATGCCGGCAGTCTCATCCCGTTCGGCGTGACCGGATGGAAGATGCGGCCGATCATGCACATCTGCTCGTGCATCGGCAAAAATGTGCCGATCTGGGATTCAGGCGATGAATTCGGCGACACCAATCTTCTCGTCGTCAACATGTCGATGGGCCGCGATCTGGTGAAATCGCTCGGCCAGGGTTATACGGCGCTGATGCGCGGCCATGGCTGCGTCGCCGTGGCGCGCAACGTCAGGCTTTCGGTTTTCGTCGCGATCCAGCTCGAACTCAATGCCAAACTGATCCGTGAATCGCTGCCGCTGGGAGAGATCAAATATCTCGCCGAGGGCGAGGTCGAACGCATTCTCGCCGGCATGAATGCCTATACCTGGGAACGGGCGTGGGAGAACTGGTGCAAGCGCGCCGGCCGCCGCTATGTTGCCGAGGCGATTGATTGACGACCTGCGACTAACATGCACGCGACTGATCCATAGAAGCGCGATATATTTTAACAGGAGGAATGGTGGCGCAACCTGTAGTGACCCATCTGAATTTGTGCGGAACCCGCGTCAAGGTCATGCGCGCGGGGCAGGGCGCGCCGCTGCTGTTCCTGCGCGGCACGGACGCCTCCGACGACTGGCGCCCGTTCCTTGACGATCTGGCCGGCCGCTTCGATGTGATCGTGCCCGAACATCCGGGCTTCGGCGGCGAGGCGCGGCCGGATTGGCTCGACCGGATCGCGGATTATTCCAACTATTATCTCGATGTGATCGACGCTCTCGGGCTAGATCACGTGCATCTCGTCGGCCACGGCATGGGCGGCTGGATCGCCGCCGAACTCGCCAGCCGTTCGACGAAGAAGCTTGCGTCGCTGACATTGGCCGATGCGCAGGGGCTTTATGTCGACGGCGTCGATACCATCGACACGTTTCTGCGCACGGAAGAAGAATCGGTGCGCGATCTTTTCCAGGATGAGAAGCTTGCAGCAACGGAACTGGAGCGGCGGCTGACGCCGGAGACCGAGGACGTGCGCCTCAACAACCAGGTCGTCATCGCGCAGACCACCTGGCAGCCGCGCGGCTATGATCCGCATTTGCGCAAATGGCTGCACCGCATCGACATCCCGACCCTGATCGTCTGGGGCGAGAACGACCGGCTGCTGCCGCAGGCCTATGCGCGCGAATGGGGCAAGCTCGTCCCCGGCGCAAGGGTCGAGATCATCGCCAATTGCGGCCACGCGCCGCATATCGAAAAACCCGCCGACTTCGTGCGCCTCATTGAGACATTCGCCAAAGCGCAAAGGGTTGCCGCATGAAAATCTTCAACTTCCATCTGATGCCTTACGCCCATGCCGATCTCGATGCGATCAAGCGCCTCGGCACGTCGTGGATGACCTATCCCAATAGCTATTACGACCCGAAAAAAGGCGCCGACCTCTATCACGAATATCTCGACCAGCTCGAGTTCGCCGATGAGCTCGGCTTCGACGGCGTCGCCGTCAATGAACATCATCAGACCGCCTATGGCATGATGCCGACGCCGGGCGTGCTGGCGGGCGCGCTGGCGCGACGCATCAAGAACGGCAAGCTGGCGATCCTGGGCCGGGCGCTGCCGC
>JAQGJO010000178.1 GCA_028290595.1 Hyphomicrobiales bacterium
ATGAGCTGATTGAAGTCTTTGAAGGCAAGAAGCCGGATCCTGTTAAACTGGTCGGCTGAGGCTGCCCTCATCTTCCTGCTGATACGCTTCAGCCTTGGTGTGTCATTCCCGCCAAGCGAAGCGCAGAGCGGGAATCCAGGGGCAACGTGACGTGCCCAACGTGGCGGCCCTTGACTCCTGGTTTCCCGCTCGCGCCTGCGGCGCGTCGGGAATGACAACCGTGGACTTCTAGCCGGACTCTCAGGATGAGGGCTTCTGGGGAGATGGAATAAGCATGGCGACAGCAGAGGTAGTCCGCATCGGCATTCTCGGCCTGGGTGCGGCGGGGCGGGCGTTTCTTCCGGCCTTCAAAGCCCATGCCGGGTTCGATCTCGTCGCCATCGCTGATCCGGTCGCCGAGGTGCGCGAGAGTGCGGCGCGCGATCTCGGCGTCGCCGTGTTTCCCGATCTTCCCTCCATGCTCGATGGCGTCAAGCTCGATGCCGTTTACATCGCGACGCCGACAGATCTGCATCCTGAACATGCAGCGCTGGCGTTTGCGGCGGGCAAGCATGTGCTGACGGAAAAGCCGATGGCGGTGAACCTCGAGCAGGCGCGCGCCATGGTGGAGGCGGCGGACAAGGCCGGCGTTATTCTTTCAGTAGGTCACTCGCACAGCTACGATCTGCCGATCCAGCGCATGGCCGAACTGATCGATGGCGGCGCATTCGGCCGCGTCAGGATGATCAATACCTGGTGCTACACGGACTGGATCTACCGGCCGCGCCGGCCTGACGAGTTGAAGTCAGAACTTGGCGGCGGCGTTACCTATCGCCAGGGCTCGCATCAATTCGACATCATCCGTCTGCTTGGCGGCGGCCTGCTGAAGAGCGTGCGTGGCACGACATTCGACTGGGACCCGGCGCGTAGCGCCATCGGCGCGCACACGGCGTTTCTAACCTTTCAGGACGGCACAGCCGCGACCGCCATCTACAACGGCTATGGCGGCTTCTCGACGATGGAAATCGGCGACGACGTGTCCGAATGGGGTTTTAAAGAGCCGTTCGAGACGCGCAAGCCGACGCAGCGCACGCCGGCCAATCTGTCGCCCGAGGAAGAATTGGCGCGCAAGCGCAAACGCGCGCAAAACGCCATTCCGGCCAATGCGCCATTCCAGCCCTATTTCGGCGTCACCCTGGTGAGCTGTGAAAGGGGCGATATCCGCCAATCACCCGATGGGCTTTACGTTTACGGCGAACACGGCCGCAAGGAAATCCGCTTGCTCAACGACAGGACGCCGCGCGATCTTGTCGTTGCGGAGTTCCATGAGGCGATCACCGGTGTCAGGAAGCCGGTCCACGATGGCCGCTGGGGCCTCGCCAATCTCGAAACGTGCGCGGCGGTGATTGAATCCTCGCGCACCGGCCAGGAAGTGTTCCTTGCCCATCAGGTCGCATCGAAGCGATAGCTCTTTCTTACGCAGGTCGCTCATGACACATGTACAGACGAAGGTCTCAGCCGATGGTACGCGCATCGATATTGATGCGGGCAAGATGGCTCTCGATGCTGCAGGGCTCGACGCGCTCATTCGCCAGCTTATCGATCATCGTGCGCAGATGACGCCGGTGCATGCGGCCGAGCCGCATCGCGCCGGGGCGCAGGTCTACATGGGCGACAATATGCTGTGGCAGGTGAGCGCCGATCCTGCACGAGCGGCAGTCGAATTCGCCGTGCAGAATCCGGGGTTGGGCTGGCTTACTGTTGCTCTGTCGCGGGCGCAGGTCGAGGATCTGATGTCGAGCTTCCAGTTCGCGCTGCTGGAGATTCCGGAAGCGGGCTAGGGCCTCATCTCGACTTCAATTATTTAGTCTCCATCGAAGAACTGAACATCCGCGAAAAACCGCCGTTTCCACCCTTAACGACGGCAGCCCCCATTTCTGAGCCTCATGGAACCCCAGTCGAAGTACGCCGACAGAGGTATTTATAGGCTGGGCGACCCTCATGTAAGTTCTGGGGTTTAAGGGAGTGGGAACCGATGTTCAATTGGTTCAAACGCAGCGCCAGGCTGAGCGCGATCTCTAGGGAAGCCAGCTTATCTAAGATGTCTGAGTTGGCCGAGATATATGCGCATAAAGCTGTTGAGAATGTAGCGGAGCAAGTTTCAGCAAAAATCTTCGGCGCAAAGAAGGAGATCATCCTCGAATTTGTCATTGGCTTCGCGATAGGACGAACGATGGGCGCTATGACTTCGCACGGCTATCGCAACATAAATGAATTGCAACAAATCCTGTCGCCATATGTCCTGAAAGCGTTCCGCTACAAATTTTCTCTGACGCTAACAAGTGGGTTGCCGGGACCGCTATTGGATGCTGGTATTTTGCTGGGGCTTGCCCGGCCAATTCACACAATCAAAGACGATGCCTTGCATATGGCAGTCGGTCTTGTCGATCCTTGGACGATGACCCCCGATGCATACATGCGGACGTATTGCTTCACTAATCTTCGGATGTCCGACAGTGAAGTTTGCACCGTCGCAGCGGCCATCCTTGAGATGCAAAGTATGATCAAGACGACAAAGCACTAACCTTGCGGCTGAAGGTTCCTCGATGAGGATGCCGTGCCTCAATACCGATAGCTCTTCAGCGTAGCGCGAAGCGGATCACCAGGCCGACTGCCCCCACGCTGACCACGCCAAGCACCCATAGCCCGATGAACCAGGCGAGCCTGTTGATGAGTGGCCGTTGCGGCTGCACGGTCTCGCGCGGCATCAGTGATAGCCTTCCGCGCCGACCTTGCCGCGAAACACCCAATAGGCATAGGCGGTATAGGCCAGGATGATCGGGATCAGCACGGCGGCGCCGACCAGCATGAACATCTGGCTGCTGCGTGGCGCTGCGGCCTCCCAGATGGTGATCTGGTTGGGCACGATATGCGGATACATGCTGATGCCGAGCCCGATGAAGTTCAGCAGGAAGAGGCCGAGCGCCAGCAGGAACGGCAGGGTGTGATCGCCGCGGTTGAGGCTGCGGAAGAACAGATAAACGAAGATGGCGACAAGCAGCGGCACTTGCGCCGCGATGAGGATCGAGGGCCATGCGAACCAGCGCTGGTAATAGCCGTTGCTCAGAAACGGCGTCGCCGCGCTTACAGCGGCGATGCAGATCACCGTCGCGATGCCGAGCCATTGCGCATAGCGATAGGCGTGCTGCTGCAATGAAAATTCGGTGCGCATGATCAGCCAGGTGGCGCCCAGCAAGGCATAGCCGATGACGACACTGATGCCGGTCAGCATGGTGAAGGGCGTCGCCCAGTCCCACCAGCCGCCGCCATAGTTGCGGCCGCTGATGGTGACGCCTTGCAGCAGCGCGCCCAGGGCCACGCCCTGGGCGAAGGCTGCTACCGTCGAGCCGGTGGCGAAGGCCATATCCCAGAGCGGGCGATGGCCCGGATCGCGCCAGCGGAATTCAAACGCCACGCCGCGAAACACCAGCGCCAGCAGCATGGCGATGATCGGCGCATAGACGGCTGGCATGATGATGGCGAAAGCAAGTGGAAAGGCGGCCATCAGACCACCGCCGCCGAGCACGAGCCAGGTTTCGTTGCCGTCCCAGACCGGGGCGATGGAGTTCATCGCTGCATCGCGCTCGTGCCCGACCTGCAGGGTGGGGAACAGAATGCCGATGCCGAGATCGAAGCCGTCCATCACCACATAGGCGAAGATGGCGAAGGCGATGATGAAGGCCCAGATGGTCGGCAGATCGAAGGAGATCGGCATGAGCTGCTCCTATCTGAACGCGCCGGACGGACTTGGCCCGTCGGTCTGCTGAATGGGCGTAATGCCGGCGGCGCGGGTGGGCGCGCCCTCGATGCCGCTTTCGCCGCGGTGCGGGGCATGGCTGAGAAGCCGCAGAATGTACCAGACACCGGCGCCGAAGACGGCGAAATAGACGATGATGAAAGCGATGAGCGAGGCGGCGACGGCCGGCGCATCGAGCGGTGAGGCTGATTGCGCCGTGCGCAAAAGGCCGTAGACGGTGAAGGGCTGGCGCCCGACTTCGGTTGTCACCCAGCCCGCCAGCACGGCGACGAAGCCCGATGGCCCCATGGCGATGGCGAAGCGGTGCAGCGGCTTCCACTCATAGAGCGAACCACGAACGCGTGCGACAAGGCTGACGACGCCGAGCAGCAGCATCAGCATGCCAAGCCCGACCATGATGCGAAACGACCACAACACGACAGGCACCGGCGGCCAGTTTTCGCGCGGTATCGTGTCCAGCCCGGCGAGCGGTGCATCGAGGGAGTGCTTGAGAATGAGCGACGAAGCTTTCGGGATGGCGATCTGATAGCGCACGGTGGCGGCATTCTGATCGGGCAGGCCGAAGAGAATGAGCGGCGCGCCGTCGGGATGGCTCTGGTAGTGGCCTTCCATCGCCATCACCTTGGCGGGCTGATGTTCCAGCGTATTGAGCCCGTGGGCATCGCCGACGAGAATCTGCACGGGGGCGGCGAGCGCCGCCATCCACATGGCCATGGAAAACATCACCCGCGCGCCTTCATTCTCGCGATCGCGCAG
>JAQGJO010000182.1 GCA_028290595.1 Hyphomicrobiales bacterium
TGGCCACGAATATCAGCACCCAGGCTGCGGCCACCAAGGCCAGCGCCGTGACGGCCGTCTTGAGCGCTGATGTTCTGTCGAGCGCCCGCAGATCGGCGAACACGCCCGGCCGGCAGAACAGGGCTGCGGCGACGAGCAGTGGATATTCGACGACGCTCGAAAACAGCATCGGCGCGGCAAGACCTGCGAATATGCCCCCCAAGGCGCCTCCAAGCGACATGGCGGCATAGAATAACGTTAAATCCCTCGCGTGCGGCCGCTGGCGATACAACGCCGCATGACAGACAAGCGCATTGACGACAAACAGACCGAGATGGCTCAGAAGATTGAGCGCGAGAAATGGGAACGAGCCGATGCACATCGCCATCAGCACGGCAGCCGCGATCCAAGGTTGCAGCACGGCCAATGTCGTTTCCGCGATTGCTGCCCGCGAGCGGAAGGTAAGAACGAAAGTCAGCAGATAGATCGCGAGCGGGATCACCCAAAGCAATGGCGCCGCCGCAATATCGGCGGAGATATGCGCCGTGACCGAGACGAGCAAAGCCGACGGCACGAAGGCGAGCGCCATCCACGATAGTGCGCTGGTCAGGCGTACGGGCTGGCCTGCATCGGCATCGCGAACGGGAGCTGACGCTGTATAGCCGACGCCCGAGCGTCCGAACACGCACAAGGCGCAGACAACGATGAGGACAGTGAGCACAACGAAGCCTGCCGCCCAGGCGCGGCTCTGCGCACTCAGGCCGAACAGCGGCTCGATCACCAGCGGATAGGCGATGAGCGCCGCGAACGAGCCAATGTTCGACGCGCCGTACAGAAAATAAGGATCATCCGCCTGACGATGTCCTGAGCGCGCAAACCAGGCCTGCAACAGCGGACCGTGGGCGGATAGCACGAAGAACGGCAGGCCGACGGAAACCGTGAAGACGCCGATCAGCCAGAATGCCGGATTGCCGTCGGCCGGCGGCGCCGTGCCCGCATGCAGCGCCACCGGCAAAAACATGAAGGCGAGGCAAAGCATGCCGGCGTGGAGCATCGCGCCATGGCGCGGCGGCATCCAGCGGGTCAGCGCATGGGCGTAGCAATAGCCGGCAAACATCAGCCCCTGAAAGAACACCATGGCGATCGACCAGACCGACGGCGATCCGCCCAGCGACGGCAATGCCATTTTCGCGAACATCGGCTCGACGGCGAACAACAGCAGCGCCGACGTGAAAATGGTCACTGCGAAGATCGGCAGCACCCGGCGGCTCAGAATTGCGCGAAGCGGGCTTCTGCGTGTTTCGACGTCAAGGGCGGACATGCGGGCTCCGGTGCTGCGAAGCGCCACCTTAAAGATCGAGTGTTAATCTTCGTTTGCGGAATGTGTCAGAGTATGGCCGAAAACGAAGGGCTGTCATTCCCGACGCGCCGCAGGTGCGAGCGGGAACCCAGGAGTCAAGGGCCACACATTGAGCCGTCATGTTGCCTTCTGGATTCCCGCTCTGCGCTTCGCTTGGCGGGAATGACACACCAAGGCCGAGGCCGAACAACATGGTAAGTCATTTGAAAGTGGCCGTTAGTTCCGCCATACCCTCAGGATCGACACCTACCCGCCGTTCGCCTGCAAGCGGCGGATTTCGTCCTTCAGATCCTGTGGCGCATTCGCCAGCATGTCGAGCATGCGCAAGGCTTCATCGGGGCCGACAGGGCTGACATCGACGCGCATTTTGCCGGCGTCTGACAGAAATTCCTGGTCCTTGCCCAGAGCCATGAAGGCGGCCTGCAACGCTTTGGCGCGATCCGCCTGAATATCCGGCGGGCCGACATAAGGGCGCGACAGCATGTAGGGGATTTCCGCCAGTTCGATGAGCTGGCGCGCCCGTGCGTCCCTGGCGAGTTCGCGCGCTGTCGGCGCATCGGGAAAATCCGGATGCCGCGTCGTGCGGGCAAACTGGATGAGCGGATGCATGGTGCTGCCGGGGCGCAACCATTCCGGATGGGTCGAGGCGACGGCGGCGGAGCCGACGAACCTGCCGTCGAGTTCGCCGCGGTCGATGGCGATAAACAGCGCATTGCTGTCGGGATAGCCGGCGATGAGGCGCAGATTGACGCCGACGGCATCGCGGATCAACAGCGCAATGTCGTTGCCCGACGCGCCCTCGGCCGTGCCGCCCAGAACCAGTTCCGGACCGCCGGGACGCCGCGCGTCTTCAAGCGATTTGGCCTTCGCATCCTTGCGCACGAACAGCACATAGGCCTCGTCCTGCGAACTCGACGGCGAACCAAGCCAGGTGAATTTGCGCGGATCGAAATGCACATTGGCGTTGCCGCCGAGAATGCCCATCAGCGGCATGTTGCGGGCGAATGTGCCGATCGTCGATCCGTCCTTCGGCGCCGTATTGAACAGATAGTTCACCGCACGCAGGCTGCCGGCGCCGGGCATGTTCTGGACGATGGCATTGGGCTGGCCGGGGATGTGCTTGCCCAGGTGCCGGGCCACCAGCCGGGCATAGACATCATAGCCGCCGCCGGCCCCATAGCCGACAACCACCTGCAATTGCCGGCTTTTGTAAAAATCGGCGACCGGATCGGCCAGGGCGGGTTGATTGGCCGCGCTGCCAGGCAGAAGGCCGAAGACCGCGCAAAATATGGCGATATATCCGCGCATTTCTCCCTCCGGCCCCCTTTAGAGACTAGGCGAGCCTATAGATGTCCTCAAGCGATTCCCCCGCCCGTTGGATAGTTGGCCGCGCCGCGCTAGATTGGGGGCCATTGAGGGAGAGACTGATGACGATCCGCACCGGAGGCCCGATCACGCGCAGACGCGCGATCACAGGATTGGCAGCGAGCGTGGCCGCGCCGGCCATTATTTCTGCGGCCGCCCGCGGCCAGGCTCTGTGGCCGGCAGGGCGCACGATCCGCATGGTGGTGCCGTTCACGCCCGGCGGCGCCACCGACGTGATCGCGCGCATCGTCTCCGACAAGCTGGCGCGATTGTGGAACACATCGGTCGTCGTCGAAAACAAGGCCGGGGCCGGCGGCAATATCGGCACCGAACAGGTCGCCCGTTCGGACCCCAACGGCGAGACCATGCTGATGGGTACGATCGGTCTGGCGCTGAACTCGTTTCTCTACAGGAAGCTCAGCTACGATCCGATCGCCGATTTCACGCCGACCTCGTTGATCTCGGTGATGCCGAACATGCTGATCGCGCCCAATAGCGCGCCGTTCAATTCGGTCGCCGAGCTCGTCGCCTACGGCAAGGACAATCAGGGCAAGCTGACCTATGCATCATCGGGCGTCGGCACGTCGATCCATCTATGCGGCGAATTGTTCAAGAAGCTGACCGGCATCCAGATGTCGCACGTGCCCTATCGCGGCAGCGCGCCGGCCGTGCAGGACGTGATGGCTGGACGCTGCGACCTGATGTTCGACAACATCACCTCGTCGCTGCCGCAGGTTCAAGGCAAGACACTGAAGGGCCTCGCCGTGACGACGGCGAAACGTTCCAGCTTCGTGCCGGATCTGCCGCCGGTGAACGATGTGGTGCCGGGTTTCGATGTGTCGGCCTGGTTTGGCACGTTGGTGCCGGCCAAGACGCCGAAAGAGATCGTCGATCGCATCACGGCGGATACGAAGCTGGCGCTGACCGACGCGATGGTGAAGGAAAAACTGGCGGCGCTGGCGGCCGAGCCTGTGGGTGCGGGGTCGCAAGAGTTTGCAAGCTTGATCCGCAGTGAGACGGACAAGTGGGGGAAGTTGATCAAGGATGCGGGGATTGGTGCGGAGTGAATTCCGAGGTTTGGGCTGCCGCAACCTGCTTAGAAATAGCGCTTTGACGTTTCCGGCGGGCTCCCTAGCATAGGCCCAAGCGCGCAAAACCGGAGCCTGTCCATGGTTGCCTTCACTCGGCAGATTTTTTCGGGCCCTACGGCCCGTGAAGACTGGCGCGAAACGACCGGTCGTTTGTTCAAGACCCAGGACGTGAGCGTCGGCGACCCGATGGCCTTCCGGGGCGATATCCTGCATGCCCGCGTCGGCGGGCTCGATCTCTCTCGTGTCGTCAGCAACCGGGAATGGGGCCGCCGAACGGCCCGGCGCGTGGCTGACGATTCTCAAGACACGATCATGCTCGTGCATGTGACCAAGGGCACCGTCGCCCTGAAGCAAGGTCGCAGCGACCGCAGGATCGACCGCGATACCCTCACACTCTATCGGGCGAACCAGCCGTTCGAGTGGCAGCATACGACCGACACCGTCGTACGAAATATCGCCATTCCCGATGCGATGCTGAGAAACCGGATCCGTACTGTCGATCAATTGATCGGCCGCCCTTTCGATTGCTCCGCTGCGCTATGGCGCGTGACGTCCGACTTCGTAGCTTCGGTTCTGGAGCAGGCCGCCGCGATCCCCAAAGGCACCCAGCATCGCCTGGCGGCGCAGATCGTCGATCTCGTTGCGCTGTCGCTGACCTCGGCGGACAAGCCGAGTTTCGACGAGACATCCAGCCGCGCAGCGATCCATGCGCGCTGCAAGGATATCATCCTGGGGCGGCTGTGGGACGACCAGCTCGATCCGCAGATGGTCGCCGACAGCGCCGGGCTTTCCGTGCGGTCGCTGCATCGCCTTTTCAGCGAGCACGGCCACACGGTGCGTGACTTCATCACCCAGAGCCGGCTCGACGCCAGTTGGGCTGAACTGGCGAACCCCGCCAGTCAGCATCTGTCAATCGCCGAGATAGCCGCGCGCTGCGGCTATCGCAACCCTTCGCATTTCGCCACGGCCTTCAAAGCCCTGTTCGGCATGACCCCGCGGGAATGCCGCAATCAGACTTAACTCGCCTGAGCGCGGTAAGCGTCGACGATCTCCGAGCCGGTGGCGAGCCAGACGTCCTTGTGCGAGGTGATGTGCTTCAGCGCATCGGCGAAATACTTGATGCGGAACGGATGCCCGATGAGAAACGGGTGGAGACAGATCGACATGACGCGGCCGCTTTCCGCGCTGTCCTCATAGAGAACGTCGAACTGGTCCTTGATCATCTGGCCGAACGATTGCGGGCTCTGCTTGCCATCGAGGAAGGCTGGAATGTCGTTGATCTCGATCGAATAGGGAATTGACGTCATCTGGCCGCTCTTCACCCGCATCGGATAAGGCTGTTCGTCATTGACCCAGTCGCCGACATAGTCGAAGCCGATTTCCGCCAGGAGGTCGAGGGTATTGTGGGATTCGGTGAGCGCGGGCCCGAGCCATCCGCGCGGCTTTTTCCCGGTCGCCTTGGTGATCTGCGTGTGGATTTCGCGGATCATCTGGCGCTCTTCATCCTCGGCGCGATTGGCCATCAGCATGGAGTTGTTCTTGCCGTGGCCCATCCACTCCCAGCCGAGTTTTTGGCCTGCTTCGATGATGCGCGGATAATTGTCGCAGACATCGGCATTCAGTGCGACGGTGCCGCGAACGCCGTAGCGCTGCATCACGTCCATCATCCGCCAGATGCCGACGCGCACGCCGAAGTCGCGCCAGGAGTAATTGAGCACGTCGGGAACGAAGCCCGCCGTGAGGGGCGTGATCGATGTCGAGGGACGATCGAACATGAAGTGCTCGATATTGGGGATGACCCATAGGGCGACACGCGCGCCGTTCGGCCAGCGGATCGGCGGACGATCGACGATCGGAGAAAAGTCAAACCGGTCATGAGCGATAGGTCCTGCGGGCTTGTTCATGGCTTCCTCCTCGATGTTCAGATGCGATCGTTCTTCGGATGGGTGTCGAGATAGCTGGCCGCTTCTTCAAGCGACACGACGTCGGCATATTTGGCGTTGAGGTCGAACAGGCTCTGTTCATGCGCGGCCGCCGAGCGGTCGCCGACGCCTTCGCGCACGACAATCGGCCGAAAACCGTTCTGGACGGCATCGACCGCGGTCGCCCGGACGCAGCCGCTGGTGGTGCACCCGGTCATGATGAGTGTGTCGATGCCGCGGCTCGTCAAGCGCGGCACGAGATCGGTGCCGAAGAAACAGGACGCGTATTTCTTCAGCAGCATGCTGTCTGACGGCGCGAAATCGAGCCGCTCGTCGAGCTCGTGGCCGTTGGTGTCGGCCGCCAGGTCGACGACGCCCTTCTGCTTCAGCCGCCAGATGCCGGCATCACGCAGGTCGGCATCGTCGTAGCGCACGGTCGAGAAGAAGACCGGCACGTCGCGCTTATGCGCCAGTTTCAACAGTTCCTGTGTCGCGGCGATCTGCTTGTCGAGATTGGCGCCAAGCGTGCGGTTTTCGTCGGTGAAGGCCTTGATCAGGTCGATCACCAGCAAGGCAGGGTTTCGGCCGAACCCCATTTTCAGTCCGAAGCCGCGTGCCTTGAAGAATTCCTCGTCGTTCTGTTGGGTCATTGCTTTTACTCCTGTCGAGGGGCTTTTACTGAGCCCGCGCTGCAGTCTGATCTTCGGTCCGATCTTTGCTGAACATCTGAAGGCGTTCGAAATAGGCGCGTATGCCGGGCGCATCCAGGATCGCCACGGCCAGCAGGACGGCGCCCATCGACATGTCGTGCGCGAACGGAGGCGCGCCGAGGGCATTCAATCCGGCACGCAGGACGCCCAGCATCAGCACGCCTGCTGTCACGCCCAGCGGCGTGCCCGTGCCACCGGAGAGCGAGACGCCGCCGAGGATCGCAGCGGCCGTCGCCGGCACGAGAACGTCCGACAGGCCGGACGGCGACGCGGATGCCAGACTGTAGCTGAGCAGAGCGCCCGACAGCGCGGCCAGCACACCGGATGTGGTGAACACGAGCACCATCATTGCATCGACGCGGACCCCAGCCGTATGCGCGGCGCGACGATCGCTGCCGATTGCAATCAGGTCGCGCCCGATCCAGAGCCAGTAGAGAGCCATGGCAAAGGCCATAGCGAGCGCCAGCGCGACGATGCTGCGGGGCGTAAACAGGCCCGCGATGCGCGCATTGAGCGCCAGCGCCAGATCGATATTGTCGGAAGACAGCGTCTGGTTGCCGGTGAGAACATAGGCCAGCCCGATCGTGGTCAACAGCCCGCCAAGGGTAACGCCGATCGAGGGCATCTGCAGGCGGGTGATGATCAGGCCCTGGATGAAGCCGGATGCGGCGCCGGTCAGCAGGGCTGCGGCGAACCCGAGCGCCGGAT
>JAQGJO010000191.1 GCA_028290595.1 Hyphomicrobiales bacterium
GAAGGCCTCGATGTGCGGCTGCAATTCGCGCCGCTCGATCTCGTCGGTCTCCGCCACATAGGTTGGAATAGCCCAGCCGAGTTGCGAGGCCTGTGCCTGGTAGCCTTCCTTCTCGGCGCAGGCGCGGTAGGCATCGAAATTCTTCTGCGCCAGCTCGATCGGACTGAACGTCTACAGATAGGTGTATTTGCGCTCCTTCGCCGCGCACCATTCGATCGTCTCGATCGAGCCCTGCGAGGGAATCCACACCGGCGGATGCGGCAATTGCACCGGCCGCGGCCAGATGTTCACATAGTCGAAGCTGTAGTGGCGGCCGTGATAGCGAAACGGTCCGGGCTCGGTCCAGGCGCGCAGGATCAGCTCATGCGCTTCGTAATAGCGCGCATGCGACAGGGTCGGATCGACGCCGGAGGCAAAATATTCCGAGCCGATGCCGCGCACGAAGCCGGTGATGATGCGGCCGCCCGACATCTGGTCGAGCATGGCGAATTCTTCAGCGATGGCGACCGGATTGTTGACCAGCGGCAGGGCGCGGCCAAGGATCGCGATCTTCGCCTTCTTCGTCGTGCGCGTCAGCGCGCCGGCGATCAGGTTGGGCGCCGGCATCAGTCCATAGGCAGTCTGATGATGCTCGTTGACGCAAATGCCGTCGAAACCGAGTTCATCGGCAAGGCTGAGTTCGCCGATGTAGCGATCGTAGATCGCCGTGCCCTTGGTGCGGTCGAAATAGGTGTTGGGCAAGGTCACCCAGGCGGAATCGTATTTATCGGAATAGGACAGGTCGAGATCGCCATAGGGCATGAGATGAAAGAAGAAGATGTTCATGCTTTCACTCCTGCAAGAAATTTTTCCATGATCGCCGCTGCTTCAGCGGGCTTTTCGTTGTGGATCGCATGGCCGCACTGGTCGATGGTTTCCATCTGCGCTTGGGCGATGCCCTGCTTGTAGGGTACGTGGCAGGCATAGGGGATGATGCGGTCCTGCTTGCCCCACAGCAGCAAGGTCGGTTTGTCGATGCGATGCAGCCAGAACGGCAGTTGCGGATTGCTGAACCGCGGGTTCCAGGCAAGGCGCGCCACCGCCGATTTGTTCTGCAGCGCGATGTCGAGATCGGGTGTCACGGTCAGTCGTTTTTCCGCGAGCGCCTGGTCATGAAACTGGGCGCGGGTCGATTGCTCATGGTTCCACAAGAAGACGTCGCCGAACGGTGCGTCCTCGACGGCGATGCCCGCCGGCGCCAGCAGAGTGACGGAGCGCAGCTTCGTCGTATTGCGGATGGCGATTTCGGCGGTAAGCCAGCCCCCGAGCGAATGGCCGGCGAGGTGCACATTGTCGAGTTTCAGCGCGTCGATGAAATCCAGATAGAACAACGCAAGATCGCCGGTGCTCATCATCCAGTCGGGGATCTGCGAGCGGCCGAAGCCCGGATGTTCGGGCAGCACCACACGGTATTTCGTCGCCAGCCTGTCAAGCAGGCCGGTCCAGTTGCTGCCGCCGGCGCCGTGCAGAAACAGAATGGTCTCGCCGCTTCCCGCCTGTTGAACCTTGAGTTTTAAACCTCGCACGTCGACTGTTTCGGTCGTGACGCTTTCCGCCATAGCCCTCATCTTTCGAATTTTTTGTTTCGTTTCCTCGGCATGAGCCTGTTTTAAGCCCGGCTCACGACATGTGTACGATAGCCGGAAAGGACGGCTGGGCAAACCACGCGTTTCGCCACAGGCTGCCAATCGCCCGGTGGGAAATCATTGCCGCGCGCGTTCGCGGCTGTTCCTGCGTCCCCCGGTTGGCTTAACTAAGTTCATGATGATCCAGCCGATTCGTTTTTGTGAGAATGCCCGGCACGGCATGCGGAGTTTTGCATGCGCGTGATCGCGGCTTTTCTCATCAACACGGCGATCAATTTCGTCATCGGCCTGTTCGTGGCGAAATTTCTCGGGCCCGATCAGTTCGGCCGCTTCGCGCTGGCGCTTGCCATCGGCATGGTGCTACAGACCCTGACACTCGAATGGATCCGGCTGTCGACGGTGCGGTTCTATTCGGACAAGAGCCGCGCGCAGCAGCCAGAGCTGCGCGCCACGCTGGATGCTGCCTTCGGCATCATCAGCATCATCGTGACGGCGGCATTCATCGCCTACCTGCTGTCGGATGTGGATGTATCGCTGTCGCCGAGCCTGATCGGACTGGCTGTGGCGGCCGCCATCGCCAACGGCCTGTTCGACTATCATACGGCCGTCGTGCGCGCGCGCTTTCTCGACCGGCTCTACGGACAGCTCATCATCACCAAGAATATCATGGCGCTGGTGCTCACCGTCGGCGGCGCCTTTATCTCGGGCTCGGCGCTGATGGCGCTGACTGGCGCCTGTCTCAGCATGGCAGGCTCGGTGCTGATCGCCCACAAGGCACTGTCCGACAGCATGTCGCCGCTGCGCATCGCGCAACGCTCGCTGGCTGGCCAGTTCGCGCGCTATTCGCTGCCGATCGTCGCCGCCAATGTGCTCTATCTGATGATCCCGCTGGTCAACCGATCATTGGTGACATCGTTCTTCGGCTTTGCCGAAACCGGCCAGTTCTCGCTTGCCTATGACATCGGCACACGCCTGATCGCCGCCATCGGCTCGGCGCTCGACGTGCTGCTGTTCCAGCTCGCGGTACGCGCCGAGACGGAACACGGCAGCGCGCGGGCGAAGGAACAGGTAGCGCAGAACATGGCGGTCGTGTTCGCCATTCTGGCGCCGGCGGCCGCCGGCCTGTGGCTGGTTCTGCCGAGCGTCGAACACTTGATCGTGCCAGAACAATTTCGCGGGCCGTTCGGCGTCTATCTCACCTTGATGCTGCCGGGCCTGTTCTGTTTCGGCCTGATGAATTTCGCCATCAATGCGGTCTTCCAGATCGAGAAGAAGACGCTGCCGCTGATCGCCGCCGCGGTCGCCGCCTGCATCGCCAATCCGATTTTCGTCTGGCTGCTGCCGCGCGGCGCCGACGCATCGAGCCTGGCCATCGCCCAGGCCGCCGCCTTCGCCGTGGCGCTGGTGGTGCTGGCGCTCTTCGCCACCCTGTCGGGCGCCCGCTGGCCGCGCGCGCGCGACATCGGTCTGACGATCGCCGGCGTGGCGCTGATGACCTTGGCATTACTGCCGTTGCGGGCGATGCCACCCGGCGTCTTCACGCTGCTCGCCCAATGCCTCGGCGGCGGGCTGATCTTTGGCGCAGTGGTGGCTGTCTTCGACATTGCCGGGCTGCGGCGCATCGCGCTCGAAACGCTGCACAAGCTGCGGCGGCGCGGGATATGAAACGGCTGTTAAGCAGCCGTTAACGTTAAATATTCGCAGAGTCATAACCCTAACAATCCGCGAATTAACCGGTCTCATTCTTAATATAATACTTATCTAACCATCAATCCTGTTCCCCCTTAGGCTTTTCTGTATTTACGTTACCATTGCTCATCTGAATTTTCGGCCCCGTCTGAGCAACGGAGCTGGAGCGGCTGCAGACGTTGCTGTCGTTGTTTCTGGAGCAAGACGATGTTGGCAAAATATGGCGCGGTTTCCGCGTTGGCGCTTGCGGCTGCCTTTTCGGCAGAACCGGCAAAGGCCGGGATGAATGACCTTGTGATCGCCGGCGTCGGCCCTGCCGGCGACCTGCCCGCGATCCAGCCCTATACATCACCGCGCACGCCGGCCGCCATGCGCCGCACCTCCTCGATTTCGGCGCCGATGCCGCCACCCGGCGTCGTTGCCCAGCAGCCTTACGATTCGCCATCGGCCGATCCGCGCGGCATCCAGGTGGCGTCGTCCGGCCGCTACGGCGGCGGCCTCATCGAACTGATGGTGACCGGCCGCAATCCGACGTCGCGCTCCGGCGTCATCTACAATCAGCCGCCGGTTTACGGCGCACCGGTGGTCCAAGGCTACTCGCAAGGCTATCCGCAGGGGTACCCGGTCGCGCCGCAACCGCAGCAGGCCTATTACGCGCCGGGACCGGTGCAGGCCTCGCCGGTGCAGCGCGCGATGAACCCGCTCTATATGCGCCAGGAGGTCGATTACAGCGGCCCGCAATCGCCTGGCACGATCATCGTCGATACGCCGCAGCGTTTTCTGTTTCTCGTCCTCGGCAACGGCCGCGCGCTGCGCTACGGCATCGGCGTCGGCCGGCCGGGCTTCGAATGGTCAGGCATGAAGACCGTGACGCGCAAGGCGGAATGGCCCGACTGGACGCCACCGTCGGAAATGCTGAAACGCCGGCCCGATCTCCCGCGCTTCATGAAGGGCGGCGAGGAAAACCCGCTCGGCGCGCGGGCGCTGTATCTGGGCTCCTCGCTCTACCGCATTCACGGCACCAATGAACCCGGCACGATCGGCACGAATGTCTCTTCGGGCTGCATCCGGATGATGAACGAGGACGTGATCGACCTCTACGGCCGCGTCAGCGTCGGCGCCCGCGTCCGGGTGATCTGAGCCGCGCGCACCGCCGCATACGAAAACGGCCGGGACATGCCCGGCCGTTTGACGTCGCTCGTCCGGTCGCGGGACGTTACGTCCAGCTGTCGTCGCCGCCGCCGCCGCCGCCGAAATCGACGCCGCCGTCGTCGAAGCTCGCATCCTGAGCCCCGCCCGCATCCGCGAAGGCGTTGCCGCCGTCACCGAAGGACGCGTTCTGGAACCCGGCATCGCCGGCGCCGCCGCCCAGCGAGTCACCGAAGCCCAGGGACGACATGTCGGCGTTGGACAGGCTGCCGAGCGTCGAATGGGAGCTGCCGGAGAACGCGTTCATCAGCGCGCTGCCGACCACCATG